>DATNKA010001047.1:0-7619 GCA_035603655.1 Candidatus Acidiferrales bacterium
TCGCTCAACATGCCCATGGGACGCTCGTGTCCCTTCAACATAGGCAAAATCCCGGCAGGGACCAGCATCCACAGAAGCAGCGCGGAGGCCACACCCCAGACCAATCCAGCACCGGCGCTGGTTGCGCGCTTGGCGAAGAACAGGCCAAAAGCAAGCCCAAAAAGACAGCCAAGCAACACGCCATGCGTGAGCGGGCTTGTCAGGATTGCGCTCCGCAGAGCTCCGCCCGCCGCACCCACTCCCAGTCCTATTAGAGTCTCAATCCAAACCTGACCGGCAACCCCGCTTGTGACTTCCGCTCGAATCGAAGACTGTAAGGTTGCCATGATTAAGATCTCCTGCCGGAGGACGTCTATCGCAGATCTATGGTCTGGACAATATCTCGGGGAAAGAAAAGCTCCGCGGTCCAATCCATCAGCACACGAATTTTTCGCTCTATGCCCGGAAGTTTCGATAAGTAGATGCCGCGCCACATAAGCCAAGCGAGCAAGCCTGAAAAACGCAGGGATTTGGTGCGGACAAAAGGTATGGTCAACTCGGCACAAGCCGTCTGGTGGCCGACAACGCACAGCGCTCCCAGAGAATTGAAGTGGAAAGTTCGGGGTTGGCGCCCTTCCAATTGGGCGTGGATATTCTTAGCCAACACTTCCGCCTGGCGAATTGCAAATTGGGCCGTGGGTGGGCACATTTTACCGGTCTTCCCATTGTTCGCCGATGCACAGTCGCCGAGCGCCCAGAGACCTTTGTGATTGTTCACGGCAAGGGTGTCATCCACGATAACGGCGCCGCGCTTGTCTCTGTCCACGGGTAATGACTTCAGCAACGGATTCGGCGTCGTGCCGGCGGTCCATACGAGAGTCATTGCGCGAATCTCGCTGTCGCTAAGAATAACCACGCCACGTTGCGCATCTGTAAGACGAGTATGCAGGCGAAAGCGGACGCCACGGGCTTCCATTTTTTGCTGAGCATACCGGGCTAGGGATTCGCTCAACTCAGGCAGGATACGGTCGCCCGCATGAACCAGCACAATGCTCAACTCCTCGGAATGCAGGTTCGGATAATCGGCAAGAATGCCGTGGGCGAAGTCATTGAGAGCCCCTGCGAGTTCTACGCCGGCGAAACCTCCTCCCGCGATTACAAACGTGAGAAGCTCCTGGCGATGTGAGAGATCCGACTCGCGGTCGGCCAGTTCGAACATCTCAATTACATGGTTGCGAATACGGATGGCGTCAAGCAACGTCTTGAAGCCGAAGGCGAACCTCTGAACGTCCGCCATTCCAAAGTAATTTGAAACCGAGCCCAGCGCCAGGACCAGATGGTCGAACTGGATTTCCCGTGGCGGATCTGTGCCGTGATCAGCGCGCAGAATCACCCGGCGCTGCTCGATGTCAATCGCCCCGGCGGATCCGCGAATGAATTCCGTCCGATGCAGGCTGCTACGCAATGGTGCGCTTATATGGCTGGGTTCGAGGCTGCTCCCCGCCACTTCCGCGAGCATCGGAGTAAAAAGAAGAGCGTTTGTGTCGCTCACCAGGGTGATGAAGACCGAGCGGTCCGCACGGAGTCGTTCTTCCAAACACTCCGCCGTTCGCATGCCGCCGAATCCTCCGCCCAGGATCACGATCCGTTTTGTTATAGGCGGCACCTGCAATCGGGATTCTGGCTCCGGGCCGAGCACATGCTCCGCGATATCACTGAAGCCTTGGGTGATGACGCCGAGCGAGGCACTGTACAGCACCCAGCCAACCAGAGCTGGAAAATGTGCTCGCATTTGTTCTGCGTTCCATTGCGGCATTTGCCCGGAAACCAATGGGAACGCGATCACGCTGATCAGACCCCACAGCGGAACGCCCAGTGCACCAGCGGCCATTAGGTTGTCCACATAGGCGCCGCGGGTGGCGCGCGAAATGGCGGCATAGACTGCACCCACGGCGATGCCCAAGATGACGCTCCACCGAGGATAGCCGAGGGTGGCCACCAGTGGCACACTAGCCACTGCTCCAGCCAGCATTCCCAGAAAGCTTCGCCGGATGAGCTGGTTCATTCGTCTTTCGTCACAAAGTGCTGGCTGGGATCGACGATAGGGCGGCGGACACGATTTACGGCAGAAGCGCAGCATGGATCGACCCGGGCCAAACTCACGATCGCGTTAGTCAACATGATTCAAAGATTCTCCACCTGAGTTCAGTGCCACAGTCAAACGTGGCTTGAAACTTGAGAGCAACGAGACGTGTGCATGTGATAGCTTCCTGGGAGAAAAAGTTACAGCGCATGTGGCTGGTTTCTGACCGCTTATGGATGTGTTACTGTCCAAAAGGTCATTGGATAAGGATGTCTGCGTCAGGCATCATGGGGGCCACGTCCACGTTGTCAATGTAGAGGTTGATCTTCCACTCTCCGCTGGAGGTTTTCTGCCAAGTCTCGAAATATCTCTTTCGGGTGGTTGTCGACTCACCACCTTCCCTGGGAGTCAAAGTGAGGCTATGCCAGCCGTAATCAAAAGCCGCGCCGGCAAATACGCGAATAGCGATGATGGTGACGATAAGAGTGGCTTGATGTTGCTCAAAAAGATTCGTCATGCGCATTCGAAATACAGACTTCGCATCGGCGCCAAAGAAGCTTGGCTTTCCGGAACTCATGTCCGTGAACTCGTCCGCGAACGCCGTCAACAGGACATCGACGTTGCCCGCGTTGTAGGCATCCCTAAGCCTCGCCTTAGCGACATTTATCTCGTAGACGTCGTTCATAGGGCTACCAAGCTTTCCCCTTCACAACCGGCCATCTTTGGACAGTTTGCGCTCAAGTTTCTGATATAAACGATCGCTGAACCCTGCAGGCAACACAAACGCCTTGGCGTCGCCAACTAGCCGCACTACATTACGAGTCCCATCCAGTACTGCCGTACAATGTTTGCAGCCTTTGAAATGTTCCCGCATCCTGGCGCGTAATTGCGGAGTGATCTCGCCGTCCACGTAGTTTGAAACTTCCCGCCAGACTTCTTCGCAACTGATTTCTATCACCATGGTCTCACCTGTTTGTATTCCCTCCGGCCGGTGCTCCAACTCCCATCCATACCCGGTGCAAGGGCGTCGCGCATCTGGAGGCGGGCACGCAGGAGGCGTGTTTTCACCGCGCTTTTTCCGATGCCGAGCCGCGTGGCGGTTTCTTCTATTGTGAAGTGTTGCACATCTCTCAGCACCAACACCTCCCTGTGCTTGGGCGTGAGGGAGGCTAGTGCCCTGGATAGCGCTTGCCGCAGCTCTTTTGTTTGCAACGCCTCAGAGGGTATCTCGCGCCAGTCGGCGAAGTCTCGAGGAACATAATCTCCTTTTTCATTCTTGCTCCCGTCGTCCAATGAATCGTGCAGTTTCTGGCGCCGTTCCTTTCTCAACTTCATCAGGGCTTCGTTAGTGGCGATACGCACCAACCAGGTGCTAAACTTCGAGTCGCCACGAAACTGGGGAAGATTGGTAAATGCCTTGAGAATTGCCTCCTGGGCCGCGTCCTCCGCATCGGCCTCATTCTTCAGAATGGCCTGAGTAGCCATGAATACCGCACGTTCGCAAGGACGCACGAGTTCGCGAAAGGCTTCGTGCTGGCCCTTGAGCGCGCGTTGGATCAGTTCCGATTCGAGGGGCTCAACCTGAGATTTGGTACCAGCCAATGTTTCTCCGTCGACTCGAAGACTGGGTCTGGGAAGGCCTATTCGCACGGCTACAGCAGACATCATCTCACTGCCTCTTGCTGCCTCAACCGTCCCGAAATCCTGCAGACACGCTCCGCAGCCCATGTGCGTGGGATGCTATTTGGCCTCAAAAGTGACATATTCCCCCGTGCTTAACGATTAACGATCGATTAGTTTAGATTCGATGTCATGCCGTCCGCAGTCCGTAGTAACCCCACGAGACTCTGGTCATCGGAAGTTGGAGAGTCCTCGCTGAAAGCCTTTAGCGCCGAGAGCAAAACTTGAGCGACCGTGTTAGTGAATTGACAGTTTGCACCGGCAAATTCCTGGCCAAACGCATTAATCCTTCATACCCGAGTTCCTCGAGCTTCGTTTGTCGACTCACTGATTCCGTCGGTATGGAGGATCAAGAGACCCCATGTCTGAGGGGCGCCGCGTTCGGTAAGTACTGGGCGCCGGGGATCAGCCCAAGCGGGATGCCTTCCACAGTCGCGTGTCGGCACGGCTTTTTTCATTAGCCAATGCCAACCCGTAAGATTCCGCAGACCAGCAAAAGTTACGGGCCTAGAAAAGGTACGGGTCTAGAAGTGAGACGCTGCACAACTCGCCCTCGGGCTGAAGTGGGCAGGATCCGTTTGTCACTTTTCTGGGAATCTCGAATCACATTGTCACCGGGGCGTTGTAAGTATCAGAGCCACACCCCTTGCACCAATGTGTGGGATAATTTCGTCTGGTTGCCCTAACTGAAACCAAGACTCAAAGAGCATGAGCCTCCCAAGAACACCGGCGACTAGCTCCAGTTCGCCGCGACAGAAGCTTGAACTCCCAGCTGCTGCGTCCAACGATGAGCAAGAACTTCTTCATGCAGCGCAGTTGGAGCTTCAGCGCGTAAAGGCCGAACTGGACCGGATGGCGGCGGAACAGCAACTTGCTTCAGAGTCCTTACGCGCCAGTGAGGAGTTTAGGAGTCGGCTGATCACTGGTAGCCGGGACTGCATCAAGGTCCTCGATCTCGAAGGCCGAATACTCTTTATGAACAAGGCGGGCATGCAGGCGTTAGAAGTCTGCGATGCCGACTTGTCTCCCGACAGTTCCTGGATTGATTTCTGGGAAGGGGAAGACAGAGAAGCGGCAAGAGCCGCTGTAAAGGAAGCGGTGGCTGGGGGAACGGGACGCTGTGCCGGGTATTTCGCGACTCGAATAACCGGCCGGCCGCGATGGTGGGACGTCGTGGTCAGCCCTATTCTTGATGCAAATGGAAGGCCAGAACGCCTCCTCGCGCTCTCGCGAGACATTACCGAGCACAAGAAAAATGAAAGTGCTCTGCGTCAGGCGATCCAGTTCAATCAGGAGATCATGGAGGGCGCCGCGGAAGGCATTATCGTCTACGATCCAGAGTTGCGTTATCAATTGTGGAATCCGTTTATGGAGCGACTCACGGGTAAGCGCGCAGAGGAAGTCTTGGGTAAGGTTGCTACTGACGTTTTCCCTCGCCTTATTCCCAGCGGCATTGAAGCGGCTTTGAAACGAGCGTTGCAGGGAGAAGTCACTCAAGTTCCTGATGTTTTGATTCCAAAGCATTCGGCGGAAGGCCAGGATGTTTGGGAATCTTGTAGCTTTGCTCCCCACCGTGACGCACAAGGCCACATTGTCGGGATCATTGGTCTGGTGCGCAATGTCACCGAGCGTCACAGCGCCGAAGAGACGTTCAGATCGATTGTGGTGGGCACCTCCGCAGTAACCGGAGATGATTTCTTCGCGTCGCTGATGCGCCACATGGCAGCAGCATTTCGCTTTCGTTATGCCTTTATTGCATCGTGCGACGACCAAAAGCGTGCAAAGACACTGGCCTTCTGGGATGCCGATCAGTTTGGGAAGAACTTTGAGTTTGATATCGCGGATACGCCTTGCATGAAGGCTCTACAGGGGGAAGTGTGTCACTACGAGAAAGGAGTCCAGGTTCTGTTTCCTCAGGATAAAGGTTTGGAGGACTGGCACGTCGAGAGCTACCTCGGAGTGCCGATGCTAGATGAAATGGGATGTGTCATAGGGCATATCGCCGCTCTTGATGATAAGCCGATGAAACGCGATTCCCGCGCCATCGACGTGCTCAAGATTTTTGCGGCGAGGGCTGCGGCTGAACTGAAGCGACAGCGCGCGGAAGCGCAGCTGCAGGCTGCTCTTGTGCAGGTGAAAGAATTGCAGCGTAAGCTCGAAGCGGAGAATGTCTATCTCCAGGAAGAAATCAGCAAAGAGCACAATTTTGAAGAAGTCGTGGGGAACAGTCGAGCCCTGATTAAAGTGCTGCAACAGGTTGAGACTGTTGCCCTCACTGACTCGACGGTTCTCATATTAGGCGAGACCGGTTGTGGCAAGGAGTTGTTTGCCCGCGCCATACACAGCCACAGCAAGCGCAAGGGACGCCCGCTCGTGAAACTGAACTGCGGAGCAATCCCCACCGGCCTGGTCGAGAGTGAACTATTCGGACACATGAAGGGCGCATTCACCGGAGCCTTGGAACGCCGGATGGGTAGATTCGAGCTCGCGGATGGAGGGACTCTGTTCTTGGATGAGGTCAGCGAGTTGCCCCTTGATACGCAGGTCAAGCTGTTACGAGTCTTACAGGAGCATGAGTTCGAGCCGCTGGGCAGCAGCCGAACCCTCCGCGTAAACGTCAGGATTATTGCGGCGAGCAACCGCGACTTGGAGAAGGCCGTCCAGGAAGGACGCTTCCGTGCCGACCTATACTATCGTCTCAACGTTCTTCCCGTCTCAGTGCCACCTTTGCGACAACGTCGTTCCGACGTTCCTGTCTTGACCAGCTTTTTTGTTGAACGGTTCGCCAGGCAACTGGGCAAGCAGGGCGTTGCCATCGCACAGGAGACTATCGACGTGCTGACTCAGTACGATTGGCCGGGTAACGTTCGCGAGCTGCAGAACGTTATCGAACGTGCGGTTGTGTTGTCACAAGGACCCATTCTGCGTCTGGGCCGCGACCTCTTGCCTTTTTCCAACGAGGATCCAGAACCCGCAAATGAGGTTGGGGATGGAATTTCTTCTGATAAACCAAAGTCCGAGGGAGATCATAATGCCCACCTCTCATTGCAACAGGTCGAAAAGCGGCACATCCTTGATGTCCTAGCCAAAACAGAATGGGTGATCGAAGGCCCTCGTGGAGCCGCCAAACTGTTAGACCTGCACCCCAACACTCTCCGCAGCCGCATGAAGCGACTTGGTATCCGGCGTTCTTTGTGACCGCGCCCCCACGAAATATCGCAGCCACGAACCTCCAACTAGTCGCTCCCACGAGTGTTCGTGGATTCTCTGAACGCTAGTTCAAGCTTGTGATTCTCCAATCCTTGCCTAATCAATCACATAGCCTTTTCTTGTTGCCCTGTTGCCTGTGGCGTTTCGCTTGCCCTGGCAAAGGAGTCTTCGGAGGAAATATCCCCAGTGCTCAGAATTTCTGTCACCAGCGACTCAGACGTCTCGATCCATTTCCAATTGGAAGGTAAACTCATTGGCCCCTGGGTGGAAGAATTGCGGCAATTGAGCAATACCGCTCTCTTGGGGAGCAAGACTGTAACTCTGGACCTCACGAAGCTTTGGTTTACCGACCTGGAGGGAGCTGGTCTGCTACGCGAACTTCGCCAGAGACAAGTCTCCCAAATCAACTGCTCTCAATTCATCACCCAACAATTGCTAGCCGTTCATCAGCCAACAATTGAAGGAGACGCACCAGCGATGACCAAAACCTCTGAGAAGGCTCAGCCGGTTGGGAATCAAACCTGGTCCCGGAACGCTCGCGGAGGCAACGTCGCTAAAACGAATCTCTCAGAATCACGCCTGATCCATCGCGTGTTGAACGGAGAGAGCGAGTGCTTCCACGAGCTTGCGCAACCTTACGAACGCGCCATATTTCTCACTGCCTTGT
>DATNKA010001048.1:0-3538 GCA_035603655.1 Candidatus Acidiferrales bacterium
AACCGGGTGGAAGCCTCGCGAATCGCCCGCACTAAGGGCTGGCTCTAGCGGGCACTCCCGCCCGCCTGGCCGCTTGCTCGCAGCGCCAGTTGTCACATTCCAAGGTCCGCTCGAAATCGGCTGTGAAACTGAAAGATGGTACTGGGTCAGTTTGCAATCTTCTGTTTGCTTCGACCCCGTCGCAGACCGCGCATGGCAGCAATTGGACACGCTATAGCGATCAAAAGGATCACAAGGATGACCGGGCGTATAGCTCATGGAAGAGTGTCAGCCTCATTTCTTCCGGCAAAAGTATAGCCCAGGCATTCGGCATTGCGCCCTGCCTGCAAACTGACCCACTACCTGAAAGATGCACATATTGACCAAGATCTAATACGATAGTTTCTTGGCCGACGCTTACATTCTCGGCATTGAAAGTTCCTGTGACGAAACGGCTGCGGCTGTGGTGCGCTCGGGAGAGAAGCTTATCTCGAACGTGGTGGCGTCGCAGATTGCCACGCATCAGCCTTATGGGGGCGTAGTTCCGGAACTCGCATCGCGCGAGCATCTGCGAGCGATCGTTCCCGTCGTCCGGCAAGCATTGGCTGACGCCAAGCAGACCTATCACTCCTTAGACGCAATCGCTGTCACCCAGGGTCCGGGCCTTGCTGGAGCGCTGCTGGTGGGCATCAGCTACGCGAAGGCGCTGGCCTTCGCTCTCGACAAGCCGCTGATTGCCGTCAATCACCTCGAAGGCCACGTCCATGCCGTGCTGCTCGAAGAGCGGCAGAAAGGTAATCACGAACCGCAATTCCCGGTGCTGGCTCTGGTTGTGTCAGGAGGGCACACCCACCTGTATCTCGCGGCCCGAAAGAACGAAGGTTGGACCTATGAAAATATCGGCCATACCCGCGACGACGCAGCCGGAGAGGCTTTCGACAAAGTTGCAAAACTGATTGGCCTGGGTTATCCCGGAGGCCCCCTCGTTGACCGGCTGGCTCCCCATGGCGATCCCGGCGCGGTAAAGTTCCTTCCCGCACAAATCAAGCATCCTGATCGCCGGCATCATCGCGGACAAAAAGAAGAGATAGAAAACGATCGTCCGCGCTTTGACTTTTCCTACAGCGGTATCAAGACAGCAGTCCTGCGCTACGTTGAGGTTCACGGCATGCGGGATTCCATCGCAGTCCGACGCCAAGCGCTGGCGAAGATTTCGAAGCCCAGGCTGGAAGATTATTTGGCGACTTGTGACCGCCAGACGCTCGACTTGGTCGCCTCGTTTCAGCGTGCGATGGTTGAGGATCTGGTGAGCAAGACTCTGGCTGCGGCCCAGGCGTATGACGTGGCTACACTCTTTGTAACCGGCGGAGTGGCGGCAAATAGCGCACTGCGAAAGACCTTCGAGGAGCAGGGCGCTCAGGCGGGGGTGCCGGTTTATTTTCCTTCGCGTGCGCTTTCCACCGACAACGCCGCGATGATTGCCGCGGCCGCCTATCCCAAATACCTGGCCAAGGATTTTGCTGCCATGGATTTTTCCGCCGAGGCGAACCTCGCCTTGCGTTAAGCAGACGTTGCCAGAGAGATCTACTTGCTCGCGCCTTTATTTCCCATGACCGCATCCAGCGCCTTTTCGAGCTGGCTCTGGATATCAATATCTTTGTAAATGGCGAAATCGGCGCGCTTTTCGCTTTCGTCGAAGCCACTGCCGCGTCCCGCTACAATAATGATGGGAATGTTGGCGGTCTTCGGATTGTTCTTTAATGCCGAGATCAGTTCCTGGCCTGACATCTTCGGCATGTTCATGTCGGTGACAATCACATCAGGCAGCACACGTTCAAGAATGAACAGGGCCTCCAAGCCGTTGGTGGCGGACTCCACTGTAAAGCCGCGCTCTTCGAGAGAGCGGCAAACGGTGTAGCGGATGAGCATCGAGTCATCGACCACCAGCGCCACGGCAGGCATCAGTGTGTAACGTGCGTATGCACGCCCCCCGGTCCGGAGATTAGCAGTGTGTGTGTCCGCCTCACAAGGAAGAAGCGACCGAACGCGGTTACGACAGTGCGGCGCTTGACGGCTTACGGTTCCTGGGCTTCACCCTCGACGCTCTCCTCGATACTCATGTCCTTCAGTTCGCTGGACTCGAAGACTTCGCGGCACTCGAGGCATTCCACGAACTCGGCGTCTTCGTCGCGGGCGACGATTTGAACGCGTGGGTGTTTGCAGGGCGGTTTTTTCGTGTCTTTCGGCTGGGAGAACGGCTTTGAGGTCATAATCCGGAAACGTCGCCCTCATCGGAGTAACAGGAGGGATCGATCGGGAATTTCCGGGTATTTTAGCCCTGCTAGGCCAGTTGTCAAGCCCCTGTGGATTAATTTCCTTGCTTGATCGTGCCAGCCATCATTCGGCTTCACCTCCCGTACTTGAAGTTTCGACCATCATTCCCCGCCGGGGGTTAAACCGTTCAATCGCGATTGCTTACTGTCCGATCCCGGGTTATCGCCGATGCCTGCTAGACCTTGCGCGAATCCGGCGTTTGGACGTAAAATGAATTACGACAGAAAAGGTCGCAATTAAATCCGACTGAAAGAGTCGGAGATGGTCGCACCGGGCGGCGCAAAACCATATGCTGAAGCTGACCAAGAAAGCGGATTACGCGCTAATGGCGATGAGGCACTTGGCTGACCATGCTCAGCAGGGTACGGGCAGCGCCAGTGCGAAGGACGTTGCCGACTCCTTCGGTATTCCTCCGGAGGCTTTGGCGAAGATTCTGCAGCGGCTGGCCAAGGCTGGTTTGTTGCAGTCACAGCACGGCACCCACGGCGGTTACAAGCTGGCGCGGGCCGCGCATACGATTTCGGCGTTTGATGTGATTCAGGCTATCGACGGACCCCTGTTTATTACCTCTTGCGTTACGGTTCGCGGGGAATGCGGCCAGAGCGACCGTTGCAATATCCGTGAACCTCTCCGCAAGGTAAACGATAGCATCGAAGCGGTGCTGAAGCGCATCAAGATCTCACATATGAGGGAAGAGCCGGAAGTGGCCGAAAGCGCAGCCACCAAGCCGGCTGAGCTAGTGACAATTGTTTGAGACGTGAATATTGGTTTTTAAGCAATCAACCAGGTAGGAGACGCATTTTATGAGCACGGACGTAAAGATCCCCCAGGAACTTGGAGTCACAAAGCACGCCACTCCTCAAGGAGTGAAGCTTCCCATTTATATGGACAATCATGCCACCACCCGCATGGATCCGCGGGTGTTGGAGGAAATGTTGCCCTACTTCATGGAGAAGTTCGGAAACTCGGCCAGCCGCAATCACTCATTTGGCTGGGCAGCCGAGGAGGGCGTGGAAACGGCTCGCGAACGCATCGCCAAGTTGATTGGCGCCACCACCAAGGAAATCATTTTTACTTCGGGCGCCACCGAGAGCGACAACCTTGCCATCAAGGGCGTCGCGGAAATGTATCGCGAAAAGGGCAACCACATCATCACGGCGGTCACCGAGCACAAGGCCGTGCTCGATACCTGCAAGCGCCTGGAGAAATACGGCTATCGCGTGAC
>DATNKA010001049.1:0-2721 GCA_035603655.1 Candidatus Acidiferrales bacterium
ACAGTCAGCCCACAACTCCGGTCTGCACCTTGAGACTCAATTGTGTTTCCCTCGCTCGGTGGCGAGGGATGTTTGGTTTTGCTGACTTGCGTTCTATTCGATCTTGGAGGATCGCTGATTGATGACGGCGTCGATTCTGGACAACCTGGATAGGCTGGCAGATGAGCATCCGAACAAACTACTTTATTCGTACCTTGACCTAAACGGCAATCCGATCGAAACCCACACCTACGCGTCGTTTCTTCGCCGAGCGCAAGCGATCGCCGGACATTTGCGGAAAGAGGGTTGTTTCGCAGCGGGCGATCGGGTTCTGCTTGCCTACCCGCCGGGGCTCGAAATGATCTGCGCATTTTTTGGTTGCGTGCGCGCCGGATTGATCCCCGTGCCGGTCTATCCCCCAAGCTCGCGCGGCTTCCAGAGCGCTCTATACAAGACGGTCCACATCGCAAAAGATTGCCAGGCGGCCGGGATCTTAACAAGCAGAGATTACCACGCATCTCTCAAGACGAATCTCGCCAGACGTGGAGTCTCGGCGTCGGGCGTCGATATAGATTACATTTCCGCTCTTCCGTGGATCGTCACGGAAGATTTCGTGGACACGATTTCGGACCGACCCCCTGTCGATCCTTCGAAGATCTTGTTCCTCCAGTACACGTCGGGTTCGACGATGGAGCCCAAGGGCGTGATCGTGACGCACGAAAACATTCTGAATACCTATCCGCTCGTGATCGACCATCCGGCGCCAGTCGTCGTTTCCTGGCTTCCGCAGTATCACGATATGGGACTGATCGGGTGCTACCTGTATCCGGCACTGAAAGGTGGCACGACGTACGGGTTCGCTCCCATGGACTTCATTCAGCGGCCGATCCTATGGTTCAATGCGATAACCACCTACCACGCCACTGCGGCGGCTGCCCCCAACTTCGCCTACGACTATTGCTTGCGCGCCGGGAGGCTTTCCAAGGAAAACCTGGAGGCTTGTGACCTCAGCTCACTTCGCGTGTTGATGTGCGCCGCGGAACCCGTAAAACCGGATACCTACATCCGGTTTCTAGAAGCGTTTCAGCCCTATGGACTCAAGTCCGAGAGTTTCTATGTCGCCTACGGGCTGGCCGAGAATACTTTGGCGGTGTCACTGGGCGGTCGCAACATGGTTTCCGTCAACAAACGTGCCCTGGCGCTGGGGAAGGCCCGCATGACTACCGAGGTCTCAGAAATCGGCGGCGCCACGCAGATTGTCAGTTGTGGGACCCCGCTCCCCGGTCTCGAGGTTAAGATTGTGGACCCCGCGGGACATTTCCCTCTTAAGCCAGAGCGCATCGGCGAAATTTGGGTTGCCGGAAGCGGTAAGTGCCAGGGTTACTGGAATAATCCTGAATTGACTCTGAAGCAGTTTCGTGCGCGGCTCGTGGACGATACTCCGTATGACGATGGCTACCTTCGGACCGGCGACACAGGATTTATCCACAACGGCGAACTCTACGTCTGCGGCCGCATCAAGGACATGATTATCCTCCGCGGGCAAAACTATTACCCGCAGGACATCGAGAACGTCGTGGAGAAATCATCCAGTCTGATCCGGCACAATTGCGTGGCCGCGTTCCAGGTTCAGGAAGACAGCGAACCTGCGCTAGCAATCGTCGCCGAAGTCAAAAATCCTAAGGCTCTTCCCGAAGCTCGAAAGATTGCCGCTGCGGTCCGGAACTATCTCAACGTGGAAGTGGCGATGATTTCCTTCATTGCGCCTCGTGCGATCCCGAGAACGAGTTCGGGGAAGATCATGCGCCATAAGACAAAGCAGATGTGGCTGCAAGGTCAGTTCACCGTTCTCTCCGACTTTTCGCGGGAGAAGGACGCCGGGAAGTCCCATTCCGACATACATTCCTCTTTCGCCGAATTGAAAGCCAGGTACAACCTGACAGGTCTCGAATCGTACAACCTCGTCGAAGCCGGCCTGGATTCCCTGGATCTTGTTGTATTCATGCATGAGCTCAAGGAACTCCTGAAAGATAAAGGCGCCGAGTTCCTGGCTATGCAGGTAGATATTGGCGTCATTCAGCGTGTCAGTGTAGCCGAGCTGTTTGGACTAGCCGAACAACTGGAGCGCGCTCCCGAAGAGGCACTGATTCATCTGCGCCATTCCCTTGCGGCCTTCCGTGAAGAGCAGTGCGCTGCCGAGAAACAGATGATGAGCACCGACCGGAAGCTGATCTTCGAGCCTCCGGTGCCTTCCTCCATGCCGGAGATACCGATGCTGAATCATGTGCTGCTCACGGGCGGGACAGGCTTCATAGGGCCATTCCTCATCAAGAGCTTGCTGGAACAGACACGGGCGAAGATGTATGTTCTCGTCAGGTCTTCCGACGAAAAGCAGGGCAGGCAGAGACTGAGAGCCGCGATGGAGTCAATGGGACCCTGCGGAGCGGACCTGATGGAGATGTTCGAGGCCCGCGTGATCCCCGTCTCCGGCGATCTCGCGCAGCCAAAGCTTGGCCTGAGGCAGGACGTTTGGGACTTCCTCGCGAGTGAAATCGACACGGTGTTCCACAACGGTGCAACCGTGAACTACCTCTTCAACTACGACCTGATGCGTGACGCGAACGTGCTGGGAACCAATGAGGTCGTAAGATTGGCGTTCGAGGGAAGGCCCAAAGAGTTCAATTATGTCTCGACTACCTTCGTATTTGGCTGGGCGGTCAAATCAGTCTTGTATGAGACCGA
>DATNKA010001050.1:0-2964 GCA_035603655.1 Candidatus Acidiferrales bacterium
CACGGCGACCGCGTCCACAAATTGTTTGTCGGTCAGCCAATGATGCCCTTGTACAACTCCGCCGTAGAGGAAGGGCACAACAGCGAGTCCGCTTCCGAACACAAAGAGTCCGGCCTTCGCGAAGTAGACAAAGATCGACAACAGCGTGCTGCTTGCTCCGAATGTCGCTAGCATTCCTGGCGCGAAGAACGACGACACCGTGCTTCTGGCCGGCAAACGGCTGGGAAAAGCCTTGGCGAATAGGTTCACTACTCCGCCTAGCAGAAAAAGCCAGATGATCTCTTGGGAGGTCCACGCTGTTGAGACTGCCAGCACCGCGAATATTCCCCAAAGCAACTTGTCTTTGCCGAGCGTAAGCTTCGTGAGTTTGAACGCGGAACGAGCGATGATCCCGATTACCGCTGCTCCGATTCCGTAGAACATCCCCTGCATCCAGGGCAGCGCACCGTAGCGAACGTAGGCTGCCGACAGCGCCAACACCACCAGAAACGATGGCAGGACAAACGCAACGCCCACGGCTGTAGCCCCGAGCACACCAGCGCGAATGTAGCCGAGATAAATTGCGAGCTGGGCAGCCAGAGGGCCTGGCGCAAGCTGCGCCAGCGCGAGACCCTCCAGATAGTCCTCTTCGCGAACCCACCCGCGGTCGTCTACGAGGTCCTGCTGCATATGCCCAGCAAGAGCGATGGGTCCGCCGAAGCCGACCGTTCCCAGCCGCAGGAAATATCCAACGAATTGGACAAGCGACACTTTCGTTGGCTCGTGCGCTGCCGAATTGGATTCAGGGTTCATTTTGCTGAATTGGTGTTGTCGAGAGCCGCCCGCAGTCCCTTCGCCAGCTTCAACGCGTCATCGTTTGCCCAAAAGTGCATAAAGAACAGTCGAAGCTCTTCCATCAGCATGTGGCTATGAAGCGCCGTCACCGCGATCCCGTTTTGTCGCAGCGCCTTGATGACAGGATTGACCTCGCCTCCGAGGAGCACGAAATCTCCCGTGATCGCTGCCTTACCATTGCCCGTCGGTTGGAAGTTGATAGCGGTCGCCACTCCCACCGAAGGTGGCACTGTCATTCCGGAATCGGTGATCGCTTCCGCTCTGGGCACGCCGATCTGAAGCACTCCACTGTTGACCTTTCCCGCGTGCCCCAGAATCTGCTCGACCTGTTTCTGGTCCAACCCAAGGTCGGCGGCTGGTTGAGCTGCGGGAGCCGTATCTGGGCCAGGGGTTCTAGTCAACGCCACCCCATCATGAATGGCCTTCGCCATTTGCACGGGATCGCCGTGGCTGGCAATGTGTATGTACATCACGTGCGGCGATTCCCCGAGGAGATGATTGTGCACAGCGGATTCGTGGATTCCATCCTCCTGGAGCTTCATCATTACGGGTGCGACCTCGTCCTCGGTGAGAACCAAGTCACCCATGACCATCGCTCCGCTGCCGTCTCTCTTGAAGGCCACCCACGAACCTAACGCGAGGCCGGCCTTGATATCGACACCGTCGAGTACCACATGAAGGTCTTTTCGCGGCATCCCGAACTTGATTACCTCCCCCGGCTGCATTTGCTCAGGACGGCCCATGGCCGCCTCGACCTGCTTCCAGTCGTCCGCACCATTTGAAGACGCAGAACTCGCTGTTTGCGCTATGGCGCGAGACTCCCGCAATAGAGCGAAGCTGTCGTCACAATTGTTAAGAGGATCTTCAGGACTCGGACTGAAATATTCCTTCGGCAAGCGATTCTACGCATGATTGCGTTCTCCTTTTTCCTTCTTCCGATGTTGTCGATACTTGTCTGTTCGTTCTTTGTTGCTTCACCCCAGCGAGTCGTATAAGCCTTCGATCAGGTCCATCCCGCGCTGCAGCAGTTCGTCATCAGGCAAATCTTGCTTAGCCCAACCATTCAGTACCTTGTCCAAACCCTGTCCCTCTACTCGGCCGAACTTCTCGTCACTGAGATCGGCATCGTGAATGATCTGCGCGATGCGTTTGGCCCTGCCGTCCTTGATCGAGAATTCCTTCTGTAATGTCTCGAATGTGCAGTCCTCTCCCCGATGACCGAAGCCTTGCGGGCAAAACATGTCGAAGGGGATCGCACCGGTGTGGGCGCTGGGCTCGGCTCCGAAAACAAAGCGTGCTTTAGGGTCGATAAAACGACGGATTAACCACGCCGATGAAACCCGATCAATGCCTGGTCGAGGGCGGGTTATCCACAATCGGTTGACGTACTCGCCAGACTTCCCTCTGCCCTTGCGGCCAGCCGGTTGGGTTTCAGCCGTGTCAACTTGAGCCAGCAGATTCTCAACTTTGGCTCGCAATGGACTGCCGAAGAAGTCGATATCTTGAAGTTCCTGGAACCGTCGGCGAATTCGATTCAGGCGTCCGCCAGGTCTTCGCGAGGGGGAAAGTGCGAGAACCCTCTTCGCCTCATGGAGAAGCTTCTGGTAATCACGCGACCTTGCCTCGACGAAAAGCTCCTTAATGTGTTCTGCAGGAAGATCGTCGAAGCCTTGCACTAGAACGACGGAGGCCTGTCCTTTGTAGGTACGGATCGCTGTGGCAAGCCACTCCATTCGTTCCTGATTGACAACCGTGTTCGGAAGCACGTGGCCAGAACTTCGGAGGGCGAGCATTCCGTAGCGTTGCAGCTTTCGCCAAATCTGAACGCGCTGGCTGGCGCTCCTTGTGGGGAGGCTGAAGACAAGCAGCAACCAAGGAACTTCTTTCGTTGACGGTACAGTCATTTCTCTTCTGTTATATATATAACACATCTACTAGAGACGGAGAAATGCGAAAGGGCGCGGATGTTTGGGATCGATCAAACCTGGCCATCTCCGGGGAAAGTCACGAATGCATTTACAATGTGGGGGTATAAAAGCCGCCCGTCGTAGCACAGCATAGCTCCGGGCGGCTCGTTGCATTCTGCGACAACCATTGGCCAGCTAGTTGTGCCCCGTTCCTCTGGCCTCT
>DATNKA010001051.1:0-5986 GCA_035603655.1 Candidatus Acidiferrales bacterium
TCCGGGCTAGTTGCGCAGCCTGCGGATCTGTAGTGTCTCTGTTTTGATTTTCTGTGGAGAGATCAGACCTGAAGAAGAGTTCCGAGCAGGATTAGAGCGTGCTTTACAGCTTCTGGTGGTGCGGTGTCTTTCGGTTGCGCGTTACGAAACCTCCAATCAAGGCACCGAACTTGGTCAGCCAACACAATCCCGCCATCGGAAAAACTGGGATGAAGGAGTGATCGATTTGTTTATCGCGGATTTCGAATGCCGCCGTGAATTGGAGACTCTGACCCGCACAGAAGTGGAGGCTGCATGCAAGCGACTCAGTAACTTCTTCGAAGCAAGTCTTGACGGGAAACTGGCTCCTGATGTCACAAGCCGGAATATGGCCTCATTCGGCAAATCGCCGATCGCCGTTCAATGTTGCGGCGAGTCAATTTCTTCCTGACCTCCGAGAGATCGCTTAGTGATCGTTTCCAGGAGCTTCCAGACGGCGAGTCGGGTGGTTTCCGTGCAACTTATCACATATGGGACATGGCGCGATTCCACCGCCAACGCCCTGGAGCGTCGGTTATGTACTGCCTCCGGAACCGCATCAGCTCACTGGGGAATACGACTGACTGTCGGTTAGCCCGAGGTACCGCTGCCGCTGGGTTATGAATTCTCCCGCGAGCCTGCTGCCTGCTGTCTTTCTTACCTGAAGACGAGCCGTCATCCTTGAATGGCCGGCTACGCATTTTTCCCACCTGATCTCCACCTGCTAACTTCTAAATGGCAGAAAATGACGCTCTTTTGTCATTGCTGCCATCGGCTTCGGGCATTAGCGTCGTGCCATGGTTAGCGGAGCATGCCGACCACCTCAGCTCTGCGCCGCGCTTCTGCCGACTCAAGCTCGTCTATTGTGGCGACGCGTTTGCGAGCAATGATGGCCGTTACGTCGTCACGTTTGAGTGTTTTAATCTCGGCGATGTTCGTAGGCTTCGCATCTTCTGGTTTAGGGCGGTACAGCTCGCGAAATGTCAGTTCGACCGGCGGCCATTTTGAGCTGGGCCGTTCAAAATTAACTTGGTTAGGTTGTTATACTGTGTTAAAGATAATACCCGAGTTGATTGACCGAAGCGCGACCATCGGTCGTTCAAATCTCTTTAGTGCGCAAGGTAAACCTCTCGTTAGGGGTGCAATTGGGATCACCATCAGACCGCGCGGGGCTGAATCTTCCGTTGTTTTGGCACGGATCTGAGACAGATTCGACCAAGGAAGTGTCTTCTGCTGACGGTGCAAGGCGGATCCCGGACGACGAGGAAGTAATGGCGCGTCTCTGCGCTGGCGACTCCGGCGCACTGAATTTTCTTCTGGATCGCTACTCTCGACTTGTGCTCGCCATTGCCAACCGCATTTTGCACGACCGCGGTGAGGCGGAGGATGTAGTTCAAGAAGTTTTCCTGCAAGTATACAAGAAGGCAAATCAGTTTAACCCAGGTAGAGGCACGGCCAAGGCTTGGATTGTACAGATCGCATTCCACAAGACCTACGACAGACGATCCCATCTGATTCGGATGGGTTTTTACGACGAAGTCGAAGTCGATCCGACTTGCGACAGGCTGCGGGATAGGACAGATCTCGATCGCGAATTGGGCTCTAAACTCAATCGTGTGCAAATTGACAAGGCGCTGAACGAACTGTCGGACAGGCAACGCAGAACGCTTGAATTATACTTTTTCGAAGGCTTGACCCTCACGGATATTACGCATAAGTTGGCGGAATCTAAGGAGAATATCCGGCATCACTTGTATCGAGGAATGGAACGGCTGCGAGAAAGCGTTTTCGTGCGGCGCCTCAAAGATAGAGATAGGCCGCTGTGAACAACCAACTCATCGAGCACGAAGAGTTTAAGGAACTCGCCGCAATGGCGGCATTAAACGAGTTGACCGCCGCTGAGCGCCTTCGGCTTGAAGACCATTTGAGGTCTTGCAAAGATTGTGCGGAAATCTATCAGCAATATCTAGTTCTTTATGGCGAAATAATACCGTTCATCGGTTCTCAGCGCGACCACGTCGAGTATCCAGAGAAATCAATGGCAGGGCCATGGCGCGAGAGGCTATTCCGTAGGATTCAAGCAGACGAACAAAGAAGCGCGGCAAGTGGAGACTTGCGACGGGGTTTTGTACCTGACATCCTCCCTCGCCTGTCAGTGGCTGGCGTTGCGGTGACTCTCCTAGTCTCTGGGATATCCTTCTTCCTCGGTGGCAAGGTTCTCGGACATCGATGGGCAGAGCCGCAGCGGCTCGCCGAAAGTCGGCCTGTGAGCACTCGCCGAGACCCACTAGAAGTTGGAAAAGCGGAAGTCGCGCAGAATTTACGGCGGCGTCTCGATGAGCAAACGGCAAAAGTGCAAGACCTTGTCAACGACCAAACGAGCCAGGAGCGGCAGCTCGAGAAGATGCGCTCGTCTCTGAAGGACCTTACCGAGCGGGAGGCAGTTCTTCTGTCGTCAAACGCGACCTCGAAGGCCCAGCTGAAGGAAGTGACAGAGCAGCGTGATGCGCTAAGAAATCGAATTGCGACCGCAGAAGAATCTTACGCGACTATTCAAAGCCAGCTTGCCGCTTTGCTTAGCGAACGGGATGTGGCGCTCGCCAAAAACGCCGATCTCGAATCCAAGGTTGCCAGGCTGTCCTTGGAAATGTCCGATAAGGAACGTCGGATTAGGGAGGACGAGCAGTTCCTAAATTCTGACCGGGATATCCGCGATCTCATGGGTGCGCGGCAACTTTACATTGCGGATGTTTTTGACGTTGACAGCCGCAGTCGAACTCGGCCTCCCTTCGGGCGCATATTTTATACCCACGGCAAGTCCCTCATTTTTTATGCATTCGATCTTGACAATCAAAAAGGGGCGGTCAGGGCGAGTGCGTTTCAGGTGTGGGGAAAGAGCGCCAATGCAAAAATGGCGCGAAGCCTGGGAATCCTTTATCTCGACAACGAATCCAGTCGTCGCTGGCTTTTACGCTCGGATAACGCCGAGCAGCTCGAAAAGATGGACTCCGTATTCGTCACAGTCGAGCCGCAAGGGGGCAGTCCCAAGCCCACTGGCAAGCCTTTCCTATACGCACTGCTCCGAAAAGAACCCAACCATCCTTAAGAAAAAGCTCAGCGGAAAAAACTCCCTCGAAACATAAACTCGAACACAGCGGCTGACCTGTAAGCAGTTCCAGAGATGTCTGCTGGACTGTCTAATGGGGCGCCACGGAGCAGTCTTGCCCAACCATTATTCCGCAACGGAGTCAATCAAGGGATCGTTCTTAGCCGGCACAGCAATTATTTGATTCCTCGATGGTACAGATTCACAGTTTCTATCGTATTAGATAAAAATGGGCGAAATACACAGGTTATGCCGGAAGGCTAAGGGGATTGGCGCGTCTATGAAGATCTTCGTGGCAATGATCCTTTTTGTGTTGCTTGTGGCTGCTGCATTCGGCCAAGGTTCCAACGCAACGGTAACTGGCCAGGTAACTGATTCAAGTAAGTCTGTCATCATAGGCGCCCGGGTCACACTTCTAAATGGGGCCACGAATCTTCGATACCAGGGCCTGACCAATGAGGCTGGGAGCTATTTCGTTCCCGAATTGCCCGCTGGGACATATCGAATAGAACTGGAGAAGCAGGGATTTAAGTCCGTTATTAAGCCCGACATCGCGCTGCACGTGCAGGATGTACTGGAAATTAACTTTGAAATGGCGATTGGCTCGGTCGCCGAGTCGGTTACGGTCGCAGGCGGAGTGCCCGCGATCGAATTGGCCTCATCGAGCGTCGACGCAGTGGTGAATTCCACCACGGTCGTTGGGCTTCCCCTCAACGGAAGGGATTGGACCCAGTTGGCGACTCTGGCGCCAGGAGTCAACACGATCGCGACGCAAGACACCGTAGGTACAAACGCGAACAGAGGCAATCGAGGGAACGGAAATGAGTTGACGGTATCAGGGACCCGACCGCAAGCCAATAACTACACAATTGACGGTGTCAGCGTAGTTGATTATTCGGGCGGCGGTCCAGGCAGTGCCTCCGGTTACGCTTTAGGCGTCGATGCTGTCGCGGAGTTCTCTGTTATCACGGGCAATCATTCGGCGGAATATGGAAGAACCTCGGGAGGTTTGATCAGTGCCGTTACTCGTTCGGGATCGAACCAGTTTCACGGCGATGCCTACGGATTCTTGCGTTCCGCAAGCCTTGACGCGAGAAACTTTTTCGACGGACCACAGGTGCCACCGTTCCATCGCACTCAGCTAGGCGGTGCAGTGGGAGGGCCTATTCAAAAAGACAAAACATTCTTTTTCGTCGATTACGAGATTTTCCGTCAGGGCCTTGGAACGACTCATATCGATAAGGTGCCATCCTTAGACTCGCGTAACGGAATTATTCACAATAGCGACGGAAGTACCACCACTGTTACCGTGGATCCCGCTGCGCAGCAATATCTAAAGTTTTGGCCTCTCCCCAATGGGGCCCTCTTGGGCGATGGTCAGACTGCAAAGTTTTCCACGGTTACGAATAATTCGGTGCATGACAATTTCATTACAACGAGGGTCGACCACCGCTTTTCTGAGGTAGACAATCTTTCCGGAACCTATCTCTTTGACACTGCGCTGAGCGACTCACCCGATGCGCTCGCCAATGTCCTGTATGGAAACGACTCCACGCGGACTACAGTCGCGATCCAGGAAACGCACACTTTCAGTTCGGTTCTCACGAATTCCGCCCGCTTCGGCTTCAGCAGGGTAGTCGCTTTGGATCAGTTGGCCCTCAGCGCCTTAAACCCGCTAGCTGGCCAGCTTGGCTTGGGAGCTTTTCCGAATACCCCGGCTTCGAGTGTGGCGATTACCGGACTTACTACATTTGACGGAGGTATTGGCGGACCGAAGGCGCCAACTCTGGGTGAGATTATCGCGCCTCAACATTATTGGAATTCGTTCCAGGGGTATGACGACGCTTTTTTCATTAAGGGAAATCATTCCATCAAGTTTGGGGCAAATTTCGAGCGCGTTCAGCACAATATTCATTTTTCCCAGAAAAGTGACGGGACCTTTACTTTTAGTTCTTTGCAGAATTTCCTGACAAATCTGCCGCTTACTTTCGCCGGCTCGCCTTCAGGCTTGGTCACCACCGGCCTTAGGCAGAGTATTGTCGGCGCGTATGTGCAGGACGATTGGCGGTTTCGCCCAAATCTTACTCTAAATCTCGGCCTGCGCTACGAGATGTCCACTGTCCCTAACGAAGTGAATAACAAATTGGTGAATCTGCAGGTTCTCACCGCAACATCGCCAGTCCTGGGCTCGCCTTTGATCCAAAATCCGACACTGCATAATTTTGAACCCAGGGTAGGCTTAGCGTGGGACCCGTTCCGCGATGGCAAGACCTCTGTTCGGGCAGCTTTTGGTATGTTCGACGTCCTGCCGCTGACCAATGAGTTCTATATTCAAGAAACTCAATCAGCGCCGTATAACTTGTTGATTACGGCGCAAAACCTGCCGCAGGGCGCATTCCCCGGTGGAGTTGCTAGCCTTTCGGCCAGTCCTTCGAATCTGCAAAGCGCCTGGATTCAGCCCAATCCGCCTCGAAATTATTTGATGATCTGGAATCTGAATATTCAGCGGCAAATCACTTCCACCACGTCCGCAACCATAGGGTATGTCGGGCATCACGGAGTTCATATGTATAACCGCGAGGACGATATCAATACCGTGATTCCCACCCAGACTCCATACGGATTGATGTTCCCGTTCCCGGCTGGAAGCGGAACGCGACTCAACCCTAACATTGGCGATATTCGCGGTAGCTACTGGGGAGGCACATCACTCTACGATGCATTCATTGCAAGTGCTACCAAGACGTTCAGCCATGGCTTTCAAGGACAGGCCTCCTATACCTGGGCGAAGGGTATTGATACCGGTTCCGCGACAGACATCGGCGACCCCTTCACGAACTCGATTGCCAGCCCGTTTAATTT
>DATNKA010001052.1:0-4780 GCA_035603655.1 Candidatus Acidiferrales bacterium
CCGGCCAAAAAAATCGTTGACGTTTCGAGCCAGTACAACACCGTGCTGGTCGAGGCCACGGTAGACGGCTGGTTCCTGAACGAGCAGCCCGCGATCGCGCTCGCTAACGGACGTCTCACCGGTGTGCCCCTGATCGTCGGCAGCAACTCTGATGAGAGTACCGTAACCGTCGAAGAAGACTTGCACGCCGAACCCACGCTCGCCCATTACAAGGCCTACCTGAAAAACGAATTCGGAAATCAAACGGAAGCCGACGACTTCTTTCGCTTGTATCCTGCGGCCAGCGATGCGGAAGTGCACGATGCGTTTGCGCAATTCGATACCGACTATGCCTTTGGATTTCCAGCGCATCGTTTTGCATGGAATGCAGCACGATCCGGACAGAGAGTTTGGTACTACTACTTCACCTACGCCGGACGGTCCGAGGCGTATGCCAATCTGGGTGCGTTCCACGGCCTTGAAACACGCTTCCTCACTGGATGGCTTCGGCCCAGCCGGTGGGGCGAAATGACTGCGGCCGATCAGCGGATGATCGACCTCCTGACGGGATATTGGACGCAATTCGCCAAGACGGGCGATCCCAGTGGTGAAGGTCTGCCGCCATGGCCGAAATACGCAGCGGAAACCGATCAGGTGCAGGAGCTTGGACACGAGGTCAAGCAGCGGCCGATTCCGCACGGAGACCGGTTTCCAGCTTTCGAGCGCAGCTTGGACCGCCGGCTGGCGCTTCTGGGAAAGGATCAGGCAGGAGCCGCACAGAACAAGTAACTACGTGCTAGGCGAAAGCGCTTGGGCAAAAGCAAACAAGAAACTAACGGTGTATTCCGATCAGTTCCGGTCTGCCTGTTACTCCTTCATTTGGTTCGCTAAACGGGCTGGGTGTTTCGGGTCGGTGAATTCGAGCAGTTCGATGGGCGCGCCGCTTTCGACGATAAATGCGACGCGGACACCGTCCGATGGGCTGTTCGGAGGAATCAGGATTTCGCGGCCAGCAAGCTCGGAAGAGAGATCGGTCACTTCAAACGCGACGTGCGGCACTCGCCGGACGAGATCGGGAACCGCCGCATCCGCTTCGAAGCGCATCCATTCCACGCCAAATTCGCTTTTCTGGTGACTGACGACAAAGAGTTTCAGATGCTTCAAATGGGTCTCGCCAGGCTTCGATTCGTTAGTGGGGATCCCGATGTGGTGATATCGGCGCATTGTTTTCTCTCCGGGAGAACCGGCGCAAAATTCTGCTTTAGTCCTTACCCGTACTGCACGCCGCCTTCACAGCCGGGAGCAATCGGGGCACGAGCAGATTGACGTCAGTCCCTCCATTCAGAACGTCCCAACCGGTAAATACTACGATCAAGTTTTGCCGGGGAAAGACCATCAGTTCCTGGCCGCCGAATCCAGTTGCCATCCAGGCATACTCGCCGTTTAGCGGAATCAACCACCAACTGAACCCGTAATAGAGCCTTCCGCCTTCCACGGTATACGGCATAGGGACGTGGGGCGCAACCGACTGTTTCACCCAATCCTCTGACACGATCTGTTTGCCTTCCCACAATCCCTTGTTTAGATAGAGGAACCCAAGTTTGGCTAGGTCCTCGTCGTTAAGATACAAACCTCCTTCGGTATCCACGTTGCTAGCATAGTCGCGCTTCCAGTAGTGCTTGATGCCAAGGGGAGTGAAAAGATATTTCTCCGCGTAGGAGTCAATGTCCTGTCCCGTTTCTTTTTGAAAAACGTAGGCGAGTAGCTCGGTGTCAGCGCTGCTGTATGTGAAATTCCGGCCCGGTTCTTCGACGATCGGTTCGTCAATCGCGTATTGCACCCAATCGTCGCTGGCCTCCATGTGAACAAAATCGTTCTCAGGGGCGTCGGACGATTCGGGGTAAAACAGTTCCTCCGAGTTCATGCCGGAGGTCATGGTCAGAAGGTTTTCGACCGTGATGTGGCGCTTGCGGTCTCCCACATTTTTCACTTTCGCCAGATCGAAATACTTCAGCACAGGGGTTTTCAGGCTAGCCTTGAAATCGCCGCGCGTGATGGCGACGCCCAAAATGACAGAAGTGATGGTCTTACTGACGGACTGCATCGTGTGCAGGTCTGTCGCATGGTAGTAGGGGTGCCACTCGGTATCGAAATAGTTGTAGCGCCCAGCCAGTCGCGCGTTGAGCGGACCTTTTGTCTTAGCCTCTTTGGCGTAGATTTGATCGTAATCGTGCTGGTATTGCCCTACGAAAACCTCCATGCCGCAACGGAAGACCCGGAAGCTGTCTGTCAGGGCGTACTTTCCGCTGGCGATGTCCGCGTCGAGATTCTTCAACATTTCCTCGTCGAGTCCAACACTCGCAGGTGTTCCTTTCGGCCAGTTTTTCGTTGTCCCAGTCACGGCAGAAGTGGATGAGGTTGTTTGTCCGGCCGCGAGCAAGCTTGCGGCTGCAAACAAGAATAGAATGGCAACAAGAATGGCCCACTCGACCTTTTTCATGATTTCCGCTCCAGAGCGGACGTGAGCTGGGCCGGCCGAATTCTGAAGCAGGCTGGCCAAATCCCCGGGATTATAGCGTGATCAGCGTATAAACCAACACTGTTAGTAGATCGGCCACCCGGAGATTGGAACTCTAACTCCGGCGCAGACCATACCGATTAGACCTTCCTCGACAGAAATCATACGGTAGAAAACCAATGTTACAGCCACCTTCGTTGGCGCTTTTCAACTGATCGCTGAGCCGTGATCCGTTTGTGATCCGTGAGAAGTGCTTACTACTGCCTCCCGCTGGTGTACGTTGCCCGCCGTGCGCTCTATGTTGTTGAAACTACGTTTTCGAGTAAATTCGAATCCCACGCTCTCCGCCATGTTATTAAAAATAAACAAGTTGCTTGGAGTACGAAGGTTCATCATGGGCCACTCGCAGGGCCTGTTTCGTCTTTGGAATGAGTGACATGCAGTTTTGCAAGGCGCAGTTGCGTGCCCTTAAGGCTAAAACTGACTGATTGCGGATTAGTTTTTTCGATCGGCGAAGGATGGCTGCGCCGATCGGTTAGCCAGCGAGGGGAGGGCCCTGCGAAGAGGAGGAAGGTCATAGTCTCGGAATGGGACTTGCGTGCGACGCGATCAGACGGATGGTCTCAACCCCATGAAACGTCAAGTTCGGGTAGTGCATCGGGGCTTGTCAGGATGTATTCATGACGATCGAGTTTCGTGCCATCGAGGCAACGTGTCGCCGCTTTATTTTCAACGCCTACCTTCTGGAATCCCAATTTCTCCACGATGCGCCGACTGGGCTCGTTGCCGTCGAAATAGCCGATGCTGATTGCCTTCGCGCCAAGGTGGCCGAACGCGTACCGAATAGCTGCGTTTGCCGCCTCCGTCGCCATGCCCTGTCGGGCGTATTTAGGCGCCACCCAGTACCCTGTCTCATAGACGTCTTGCTCATCGGTAAGATCCAATGCGGTTCGAACGACGAAATCCCGGTTGATGCGATGGAATCCGGCCAACGCGATTCCTGCTTGATTCTGGTAATCCATCACTCGCCGAATAGAATCTTCCATCGCATGCTGCGACCGCTGGTTGTCGAAGGCCCAGGACATCCAACGCTGCAAATCGGGCCACGCTTCCTCCTTGGCGGTCTGGATCGAATCCAAATCGCCAAGCGTTGGCGGACGCAAGATCAGGCGCGGCGTAACGATCGGCATCAAATGGCGCATAGAGCGGATAAGCTGGAATTGTAGCGGACCTGGCGAAGACTTTTGGCCGAGGACCGACTGGCTGAACTTGAATGGATTCGCAGTGAATTCTTTAACGACGGAAGGTTGTTGGACGCCATTGTTCGCGAGACGCTCTTACAGAGAGTGCTGCACGCCAAAGCCATTGTCATCGACGTCGTCCGAGGACCGAGTACATCACCGCGCATCTGCCTCACGCATTGGCAATTCCATTGGAGGAACTCGAAGAACGTCTCGTGAAGTTGCCGGATAACAAAGAGATTGTTGCGAGAACTATTCCTGCAGGTTATAGCGGAGGTGATTTCGGGGGGAATAGCCAATGTACGCTTTGCCCGTGATCCGCTCCGAGTAAGCGCTACTCGAGAACAATCTCTCGGGCTCCACGTCGCGCTCGTGCTTCGGCGTTGCAAAAAGGGTCCGTTGCTAGACTAGACGACTCCTTATAGATTGGACACATGGCGCTCAAACGGATGGACAACGTAGGAATCGTCGTCGATGACCTCGGAGGGACGATCGATTTCTTTCGCGAGCTCGGCCTCGAACTCGAAGGACGGGCCACGGTCGAAGGAGAATGGGCCGGACGTGTCACTGGACTTGCCGATCAGCGCGTCGAGATTGCCATGATGCGCACGCCGGATGGCCACGGCCGGCTCGAACTCTCCCGCTTTCTCACGCCGCCTACCGTCGCGGATCACCGCAAGGCCCCGGTGAACGCTCTGGGCTACCTCCGCGTCATGTTCGCCGTGGACGACATCGACGAGACGCTTGAAAGGCTCCGCAAGCGCGGCGCCCAGCTCGTGGGCGAAGTAGTCCAGTATAAAGACGCGTATCGGCTCTGCTACATTCGCGGGCCTGAAGGGCTTCTCATCGGACTCGCCCAAGAACTCAGCTGAGAGCAATACGAAGACAATGACGAACCGACCAATGTCAGCGACGCGTGTCGCAAAGAGTAAGTTTTGCAACCGCACGGGAGCTCAATGAAATCAGTGGTTCGGATGTCGCACATGTCAGTTGCAAATTGAGGGGTTTATCTTCGGGCGAACTCCGCAAACCATTCACAGGC
>DATNKA010001053.1:0-2806 GCA_035603655.1 Candidatus Acidiferrales bacterium
ATCCAGGGTATCGGCGGTCTGGGACATCTCGGCGTGCAATACGCCAAAAAGATGGGCTTCCGCACCGTTGCGATCGGTTTCGGTTCAGACAAAGAACATCTTGCGCCCAAGCTGGGAGCTCACATTTACATCGACGCCAAAGATGGGGATGTGGGAGCCGCGTTGCAAAAATTGGGCGGTGCCGACGTGATCCTGGCAACCGCGCCCAGCGGAGCCGCAATCGCCGGCCTGCTTTCTGGCCTCTCCGTTCGCGGCAGGCTCGTTGTAGTTGGCGTCTCAGGCGATCCAATTCCGGTCAACGGAGTTCCCCTCATCTTTGGTGGCCGCTCGGTCATCGGAAGCCTGACAGGAAGAACGATCGAGACACAGGACACCCTTGACTTCAGCGTCCTCACCGACGTTCGCCCCATGATCGAGACCCTTCCCTTGGAAAAGGCCGAAGAAGCGTATCGACGCATGATGTCTGGTGACGCGCGATTCCGCATGGTTCTCACAATGGCCTAAACAGGCTCGCAACGCTGCTGCAAAGCGGCTTCGACAACCGATGTCCGAAGGAGACTCAGGTGAATCAGTTCCAGGAAATCTTCGATAAGCAGAAAGCATATTTCGATTCGGATGCGACTAAGTCTTACGAGTGGCGCATCGACCAACTGACGCGCCTTGAGAACTTGTGCAAGGAGAACGCCGAGGTTCTTGAGGCTGCGATGAGCAGCGACTTCAAGACGGCCAGCCAAGAGAAAGTCTTCGAGATTATGGCGCCCGTAGGAACAGTCGCCTTTGCGAAGCAAGATTTGAAGGAGTGGATGAAGCCCGTAGATGTGGTTGTGCCCAAGGCCCTTCGGGAGAGCGGGCATACTGCTAGAGTCTATCGGGAACCTTACGGCGTCACCTTGGTTATAGGGCCATTCAATGGACCACTGACGCTGCTCTTCGACCCCGCTGTCCAGGTTATTGCGGCTGGCAATCCCTGCATCCTCAAACTCTCCGAGGGTTTGCCCGCCACCAGTAAGGTTTTGCTGGATCTCATTCCGAAATACTTTGATTCTCGGGCCGTTACTGCCGTCACCGGAAGTAAGGACGAGGTGACGGAGCTTCTGAAGCTGCCCTTCGACTTCATCTTCTTCACCGGCAGCGTCAAGGTTGGCAAGATCGTGATGGAGGCGGCCGCAAAGAATCTGACTCCTGTACTCCTCGAACTTGGCGGACAGAATCCAGCCTTCGTCGATGCGACCGCAAATATTCCGGATGCGGCCAAGAAGATCGTCTGGGGTGCGACGGCCTGGGGCGGCCAATGGTGCACCTCGCCCGGATACGCCTACGTGCACGAATCAATCGCAGAGGAGTTTATTGCGGAGTGCAAGAAGGCGATGGTCGAGCTCTACGGCACTGACCCCAAGAGCAGACCGGACGACTACTCCCGCATTATCAGCCCAAAGGCCACCGAACGTTTGGCGGGCCTGATCGATCAAAAGAAAGTTGTGATAGGCGGGGGTTCCGATCCGGACGCACGCTATCTCGATCCCACGGTCATCTATCCAGTGACTTGGGACGATCCGATCATGGAGGACGAGATCTTTGGGCCGATTCTTCCAATCCTCACATACAAGGACATGGATGCGGCCATTCGCGAGGTGAAGAGGCATCCGAAGCCTCTTTCCGGCTTCCTCTTCAGCCGAGATCAGAAGGCGATCGATCACTTCCTCGCGAGCTTGTCATTCGGCGGCGGCGCGATCAATCAGGTAAACATTCACCTGTTTATCGAAACCATGCCATTTGGCGGGGTCGGATATTCCGGCATCGGTCACTACTACGGCAAGGCCGGGTTTGATGCTCTCACGCACGCGAAATCGGTTCTCATTTCGCCGCCCGACGTGGCCATCGAACACCTATTCCCGCCGTATACGGAGGAAAAGGTCAAGGCGCTCAGGCAGTGGTTTGAATACTAGGCCGCAAAGATCCCGGAAAAAGCGCTCCAAAGGACCAAAGAGATGAAAACGAATGCGAAAGACTGCGTATCAGCTGCCCAACAGTTCTTCACTGCGTATGATGCCCACGACGTTGATGGCATGCTCGCTCTCTGCGCAGATAGCGCGCTCGGACGATACGCTCCGTACGGCCGCGAGAGCGTGGTGCCAATCCGTGGTGGCATCGATGGTATTTGGCGCGCGTTTCCGAATGCCGTTCCGAATTTCCGAGTCAAAGTGATCGAACTGATCCCTGCCTTGGGGAACACAGTGGTGATCCAAGCCGAGATGAGCGGGCCCATACCAGCGGAAGTGCCTGGGATTGCAAAGAAGGGCCAGGACGTACACATTCCTCACTGCTACATTCTGCGTTTCGACTCGGATTCCAAGATCACCCGGCTCGATGCTTACTGGGACAACACCGTCCTCAACAGTATCAAGGCAAGCGGCGTGTGACTGAGCGAGCCAATTGCAAGATCTCTGATTTGCGGCGGCATTGCTGAATGTTGCAGAGGAGGTGCACTGCCTAGCGCACCCGCTGACAAGAACAAGGAAAACCGTAACAGCTACTCTACGGAAGGAAGCTACGCCATGGCTAACGCAAGCAACACTAATGCTCCGACGCAATTCATCGAGACCAAGCTCGAAAAATATGCCTACCGTCGCTTTGGGAAAGGTAACGGTCTACCACTGTTGTGTCTCCAGCACTTCACCGGAACTTTGGACAATTGGGACCCCGCCGTCACCGATCCACTTGCTGTCGAACGTGAAGTCATTCTTTTTGAGAGTGCGGGTCTTGGCCGTTCGACCGGCCAGGTTCCTGAAAACATGGCAGGGATGGC
>DATNKA010001054.1:0-4923 GCA_035603655.1 Candidatus Acidiferrales bacterium
GGATCAGTGGTCCGAAAAGATCGTGATTACTCCCGCACACTCTGGAGTTTCAAATCCTTCACCTGCACCTCCCCCGCCTTTGTCGACAGTTTCAAACCCCATCGTCTCAAGCCCAGCGGGATTGAACACAAGATCTGCTGCGGTTCCCCAGGAAGACAGGTTTCGGCACTGGAGGTTGGTTCTATTTTTTACCCTGCCGGTGATTCTAGCCTTGTGTCTAGTCTGGTACGGTTTTCATCACCGGGCGCAAGTCCCGCTTGGTGTCACTCCCAGGAAACTTCCAGCGGGGGCAACCAAGCCGGCAGTGGTTGATACGCGGCGTTCTGCCGGACTTGATCGGTTACGGGAAAGCGTTATGCAACTTCCGGGGAGTTCTAGCCCGGGGGCGCTTCGGGCGGAGGACAATGCCCGAAAGTCAATGCAGGCGGGAGATAGTGTTTCTGCTATCACCGCCCTCAAGCAGGCTGTTTCTCTCGACTCGAATTTCTCCCGTGCCTGGATTGAGTTGGGCTGGACGTATTCGGTGATCGGAGACAAACCTTCCGCGCTGAATGCTCTGCAAAAAGCTGTCGATGCCGACCCTACTCAGATTGTTCCCTACAAGACACTCGCCTTCTATTGCACATTTCTCGGGAAGAGCGACGATGCTATCGCCGCTTGGCAGAGATTGAAGAATCTTGCTCCCGACGATCCCGACATCGCGTCGAATCTCGGCGGGCTTTATATGGCCGAGAAGCGCTATCCGGAGGCCGCATCCCTCCTTGAAGCTGCTGCCCTGGCGAGCCCCTCCGATGCCTTTGCGCAACTGAGGCTGGGGATGGCCCGCTTGCGTTCCCATAACGCAGATCAGGGGATGAAGGCGATGCACAAGGCGTTGGAAATCGACCCCGGTGCGGAGATGCTCAATAATGTCGCCTATGAGATGGCTGAGGCGGGAACGAATCTTGCCGAAGCCCTCGTCTACTCGCGGCGGTCGATTAGAGAGGCCGAAGAGCGCTCACAAAAGATGGATTTCCAGAACATCCAGAAGGCCGACCTCCAGCTACCGCGGGCGATCACCGCATATTGGGATACTCTCGGCTGGATCTACTTCAAGATGGGCGATCTGGCGGGGGCCGAACGTTACCTAACTCCAGCCTGGCAACTCCGGCAGGAAGGACTGGTCGGCGATCATCTTGGCCAAGTCTATGAGAAGCAGAAAAAATTGCCGGCGGCGCTTCACATGTACAACCTGGCGCTCGAGGCCAATCCGCGTTTGGAAGAAACCTCGGCGCGCATGCACAATCTCGCCAACGGCCCTGTGCCGGAAAAGCAGTTGAATGCCCGTGAAGAATTAAACTTGATGCGTACCATTCAACTTCCGACCATTACTGCAACCAATGCCAGCGCGGACTTCGACGTCTTGCTTGTGGCCAGCGGGAAAATAGAAAAAGCAAGTTTTTACAGCGGTTCCGAGACTTTTAGAAGCGCAGGAAAAACGCTCGAAAACGCTCGATCCGGCGAAGTGTTTCCTCCAGCGTCGACGGCGCGTCTGATCAGAAGAGGAATTCTTTCCTGCTCGTCGTATACCGGCTGCAATTTCGTCTTTTATCCTCTCACAGTGGTTCCGGGCACAAACTAATTCTGCTGAAAAAGCAGTTCACTTCCGCAATCCGCGGAAGGCGCCAGGAAGGATTCTTTCTGGTTTCGCCGACGACATGGCGTGAAAGCCGGCAAACCCTCCAGAAGTCGGCCTCGGGGAATCGGTGCCGTCGAATCCCTTAGCCCAGAGTTCCTCGAAGCCGATTTCGGATAACCTGCCAGTTAGGATCCCGAGGCGCACGGCGCCGAAGGCATTGCCGATGTCATGTTAAAACTGTCCAAGGCTTCGGAAGATCTATTTCGAAATCAGGCAGGTAGTCCCCGGAAGCCTTCCTTACCGTGTTGAACGCTCCCCATACGATCGCAGTCAATTCAAGAGTCTTGTGACAGCGTTGCGAGTTTCATCTGAAGCCCGTTTTCAACCAAACTCTGGAAGAAAAGTTGGTGTAGACTGCTTGCGTTTTCCAATCTACGAGTAGAAGAGAAGCTCCGAATTAGAAGACCCTTCGACGGAACTCAGGTTTCATGACGACGTCGTAAACGAACAAACGTCTGTTGTCGTCTGGTCCTTAAAGCGGAGGCATTCCTGGTAGCGGAGTGTAAATATGCGGCTGGTAATTCTGCCCATGATTCTCGCCTCAACAGTGATCAGTCCACAAGCGGTTACCAGCCAGGACAAGTTAAGGAGTTGAGAATGACTAGCTCTCAGGTCCTCGAAGTTTCTGCAGGTCTGATATTCATCTATCTCGTATTAAGTGCGGTCTGCTCGGGGATTAAAGAGCTGATCGCGCGAGCGCTCGACATGCGCGCAAACACTCTCGAAAAGGCGATTCGCAACATGCTGGCGGATCCCGGAGGCTCGATCACCTCGAAGCTTATTCAAAATCATCTGATTGCCGGTACGGTTGAACCCGGAGTCAAGCCGCCCTACATCTCGTCTCGAAACTTTGCCCTCGCTCTGTTCGACGTGATTGCTCCGACGAATGCGAGCCAGTCGAGAACCGTTCAGGACCTCAAGAACGGGGTCGGTAATTTCCCCGATCCGCGCGTGGGCAAAGCGTTGCTGGGGCTCCTCGACTCGGCGCAACAAGACGTCGATCTAGCCCGGGATAGAGTAGAGAACTGGTATGACGACACGATGGAACGAGTGAGTGGCGCCTATAAACGTAGAGCTCAGGTGTTGATTGCCGTGCTTGGTCTTGGGCTATGCGTCGGACTGAATGTAGATTCGCTGATGATCATCCGCGAGTTGTGGAATGATGAGGCACTTCGCACCGCAGTGGCCGCAGAAGCTCAGAAACAGGTGGAAACACCTCAGGCGACGGAAAAGTGCCCGGACAACGCCAAGGATCCATTGAATTGCGTGGCCGCCTCGATCCGTGCGGCAAACATGCCGCCGATCGGATGGGCAGGGGACGGCGTTCGAGCCTTGCCGCAATCGTCAGGGTGGTTGTGGAAGGTCTTCGGAATCCTGATTAGCACCGTCGCCGTTGCTATGGGAGCGCCCTTTTGGTTCGACCTGCTAAACAAGATCGTCAATTTGCGGCTTACCGGAAGCCCACCGCCGGATTCCCGTCAGCCGGGCTCCCACTAGCGGCTTGAAAGAAAGAGTAGCGCCAGCCAGAGCGTTTTTCCAAAAAACAAATCGACAATGTCCGACGCTTTTTGAAACGGAAGCCGTGGTCAACTCACCACGAGATATAAGGAAGCCACTTTTCGCACAAGGCAGTAGGCGGGACGAGGTGGTCGAACGACACATCGTAAGCAGAGGGTTTATGCCACCCGGACTGGACAACCTTAGACATATCGTAGTCCTCATGATGGAGAACCGGTCGTTCGACCACATGCTGGGTTCTCTGACCGCCGTCAACCCTCAGATCGACGGTGTCACCAACCAGCTCAGTAATCCCGATACAACCGGTGCCTTGGTAAAGCCGCAGGCAACTGATTCTGGGCAAAGTAATACATGATCTTCTGCGAATGCCCGACGTCTTTCTGCTGATTGAAGTAGCTCTTCACGAACCCCTGCATATTCGCCACGCGATTCGGGCTCGTATCGCCGCCGAAGATCTGCAGATCGATGGCTGGAAAATGATGGTCGGGATCGGGATCAAACTGCCCCTGAAACTCCGCTAAGGCCCTGATTACCTTCGGAATTGGCCCGCTCGTGGGATTACTGACGACTTTGTTCCCATCAATTACGGAGTTCGCAACTTCCTGGCTGCAACCCAGCGTGCAAGCGCTTAAGTGAACTACCCACGCAGCGCATTCCAGGTTCGCCTCACCCCTGTGTTCACACCTCGCTCAGTGTCCAGCCCCTGCGAGAGCGATGGCGAGAATGCCAGCGCATAGACGAACGTGTTCCGAGCATCATCCTGAGTGAATTCTACAAAGCAGGGAAGGCGTTGGTCCGGTTCAACCATCCCTGCAGGAACTGCGGAAACCTTTGACCCAAACCCTGATAGTACTCGATCCGGCCTTGCTTGTACTGCCGATATACTGCTACCTGATCGAGACTCGCCAGAGCCTGAATTGACGCTGGCCCGATACCGCCATCTTCGATGAGATGCGCTCCCATAGTGTTTAGGATGCGCTGGAGCAGAACGGTGGCGTGAGTTCCTGCATTGACGTAGAAGTCGCAGAGGATATTCGCCAAGTCCTGCAGTTGAAAATCGTCGCCGTTAATCTCCTCCCAATAAAGACTGCGATAGATGATGCCGGCCTGAGCATCAGTTAGAGACTGCAAGTTTTGCGATGTTGGATCAATTCCCAGGAGTTGGTGAGAGCATCGCTGAAAGGTCGCCATTGTGACTCCTTTGTTGGTTTCGCCGCCCGGGTCAGTAGGATCGTCGACGTAGCCACCTTCAAAGCGGAGTAACATCGGAAGAAACAGATCGAAACTTGCCATAGTTATGGCCTCGCGAAGACCAAGACATGGTTCAATTCAGGTAGATCCCGACTCTTCTGTCCACGAGTTTAGGGGAATGCCCGAACCCTTTCGTACTTTGGTTCAAATTCAGGTGATCACCCGGCCCCTGGTTTTGGCTGTTGCAGCTGCACCGAAGCCCATTTGGCGTGTTCCTGCGAGACCAGCGATTCGATTCTGTCTGCTAACACCGCGTGCGCGTCTGCCGAGCCGGCGTACGGCCCAGCCTTCCCCAGATACACATATTTCTCGTGCTTGAGCGACTCGCAGGTCGAACGGTAGGTAATCCAATTCTGCTCGTACTGGTTGAGATGCAGCATCCCTTCCAGCACAGTGATCAAGACACCGAGTCCTCCGGACACCCACGCCATACGCTGGAAATTGAATGCCGAAACGAAGGGAATCAGCGCAGCCGC
>DATNKA010001055.1:0-10659 GCA_035603655.1 Candidatus Acidiferrales bacterium
TGCCTGTCCCGGATCGACTTGTCTCCCTGCCGTGTCTGTTACTTGAAGATCCACACCGGGACAGGGCCGTCCGCAGGACATGAGCTTATCTTCAGTGTGCTCCTGGTCCTGCAAGCCCGTGAGAAATCCGGTTTCACTCAATCCATAGACTTGAATCAACTTCACCTTTGGCAGCAGTTCCCGCGTCCGATGGACGAGTTCCGGCGCCATAGGTGAGCCGCCGTAGGCCAGCACCTGCAGGCTGCTCAAGTCATACTTTCTCGCGTCCTGGAATTGGGTGAGCAAATTGATCATCGTGGGTACGAGCACGGTATGCGTCACATGCTCTCGTTCCACCGTCTCGCAGAAAGTCTGTGCGCTAAATTTCGGAATTGTGATTTGGCAGGCACCGAATGCCGGGGCCGCGAACATGCTGGGAAAGTCCGCGATGTGGAAGATCGGAGCGGCGTGCAGGTAGATCCCGCCTTCGGTGTAGCGCATCCAGTAGTTGAAGTTGTGGACGTCAGCCAGGATATTGGCATGCGTCACCATGACGCCTTTTGGCTGCCCCGTCGTGCCGCTCGTGTAGATAAGGCCCAAAACTGCGTCGGGGTCGTAAAACATCTTCGGAGCAGGGTCGCTGCGAATTGAAAGGGGTTCCTGGTCGATCACCTGTTGCCAGCTCAACTGGACCCGGGGAACAGCGACGGAAGAATGGCGCACGATCCCATGGGGACGCGCATCTTCGAGCACCCGGTCGATCTCTTTTGCGGACAGGCGGATGTTCAGCGGAACGGCGATCACGCCCAGCATACTGCACGCATATACAAGTTCAATGTAGTCGGGCCCGTTAGGCAGCAATAGAGCCAGGCGGTCTCCCACTCCAAAACCGTGGCTGGTGAGCGTTCCTGCGATGCCTTCAACGCGAGTGTGGAGTTCTCGAAAGGTCAGGAGCCGGCCGTCACGAGCAAGCGCGGTTCGGCCGGGATAGAATCGCAACGCCCGGCCGAGAGAGTGAACGTAGATCATCTTCTGTTCTCATTTCCTGCCCTCCGCATCGCACCAGAGGGAAACAGCTCTAATCGGCCGCAGCGTCTGACCCGGCGTGTGCCGCTTCTTGCGCTTTCGAGCGGGTCGTCAGCAATTCCAGCAGCATCTCGTCACGCTCCCGTTCGAGTTCCGCGATTGAACGGCCATTAGCCTCCTTCAATACGCCGTTGACAATGGTTTGCTTCACCTCGGGACTGAATTCAGTGATCGTGCCAAGATCTTTCCACCATGTAGCGACAGGGCCGGAAAGGTGTTCCATGAAGTGTTGAATCCCGCCTTCGCCACCTGCGAGATGGAACAGCAGATTGGGACCCATTAAGCCCCAACGTAATCCAGGTCCCCAGCACACCGCGGCATCGGAATCAGCGACATCCAAAACACCCTGTTCGATGAGGTACACGACTTCACGGTAGAGAGCAGCCTGTAGCCGGTTCGCAACATGGCCAACCACTTCCTTACGCACGTGGATAGCCTTTTTGCCGATCGAGGTGTAGAAGGAAATGGTCCGCTCAACGGTTTCCGGTGACGTTTTCGCGCCTGCGACGACCTCAACCAGAGGAACCATGTGCGGAGGATTAAACGGGTGGCCAATCACACACCGTTCCGGATGCTTGCAGGCCGATTGCATCACGCTCATCGTCAGACCGGATGAACTGGATGCGATGATTGAATCTTCCGGGGTCGCAGCATCCATGTCCGCGAACAACTTGATCTTGAAATCCTTTCGTTCAGGGCCGTTCTCCTGAACGAGATCGGCGTCAGCGAGCGCCTTTTTCATGTCAGTCGTGAACTTCAGATGCTCACGGGATGCGTTCGGTGAAAGCCCGATGACGGTCAGGTCTTTCCAAGCGGCATCAATGAACTTGCGGAGATTTGCTTCTGCGTTCGGGGCTGGGTCCGTAGCGGTGACGTTGAAACCACGTGCCAGGTACAAGGCTGCCCAACTCGCGCCAATTACGCCTGTACCGACAATTGCTATGTTCCGAATCTGCTTGTTCTTTGACATCAGTATGCTCTCCATTCTGGTTTATGCGACTGCTGTTTTCGTGGAGGTTTCCTCCGCAGCCTTCGCTGGTTGTGATCCATGGTGATTTACGATGAGTCGAGAACCTCTCTGGCCGGTGAAATATGTCCAAACCCACTGCAGGAAGACCGTCAAACGGAGACTCGATGTCGCCAGGAACTGCAGGTGGATAGCTGCCCAGGCAAGCCACGCTCCGAAGCCGCTCACTCGCACCTTGTAGCTTTGCAAAACCGCAAAGCCCTTGCCGACCACCGCCATGCTGCCTTTGTCGAAGTAGCGAAAGGGACCGGGCGGCGTACTACCGACGATCCGACTGTAAATGAGTTTTCCTGCGTAACGTCCTTGCTGCATGGCTACCTGCGCGACGCCGGGAAGCGGCTTGCCGCCTTCCTCGAATGACGCTGTATCTCCCACCACGAAGATTTCGGGGTGTCCGGGCACAGTGACATCGTTTTGAACGCACACCCGGCCGGCCCGGTCGGTTTCCACTTTCAGCCACTTGCCCGCGGGAGATGGTGCAACCCCAGCCGTCCAGATAACTGTCTTACTGGCGATGCGCTCTCCCGCCACCACGATGCCCTCAGCGTCAATTCGATCTACGCCGTGCCCAAGTCGTACCTCAACGCCCAGTTCCTCAAGGCGCCGCTTGGCAGCTTCCGAGAGACCCTCCGAAAACGGAGGCAAGACTCGCGGGGCCATATCGACGAGCACAATTCTTGCGGAGGCGGGATCGATCCGTCGGAAATCTGATCTGAGTGTGCTTCGGACCAGAATGGCTAAAGCACCAGCCATCTCCACACCTGTGGGGCCGGCTCCAACCAGAATGAAGGTCAAGAGGTCTCGGTGGCGGCTCGGATCTTCTTCGCCCTCCGCCTGCTCGAATGCCTGCAAGATTTTATTTCGGCTCGCCACGGCATCCGCGAGGCTCTTCAGCCCCGGCGCGTACTCCTCAAATTCGTTGTGACCGAAATAGCTGTGCGTAGCGCCCGTGGCAAGGATGAGGTAATCGTAGGCAACCGGCACTCTTTCGCGATCCGCATCGCTAACGAAGACGCACTTTCGCTCTTTGTCCACAGCGGTGACTTCTCCCAAAATGACCGTGACGTTCTCCTGCTTTCGAAAAATGCTGCGGATTGGCGTCGCAATCTGGCTAGGGGTGAGCGCTGCCGTTGCCACCTGGTAGAGCAGCGGCTGGAACAGGTGATGGTTGGTACGGTCAATCAAGATCACCTGCGCAGGTGTGTTCTTGAGAGCCTTGGCGGCGGCCAATCCGCCAAAGCCACCGCCGACGATGACGATTCGTGGTTGAGACATGTTTTCCTCGACCTGCTTCAGTCCGCCGCGACAGATTCGCGCCGCGTCGCTGGGATTGTGCCGCTCGCCCGAAAACCGTCGATATCGTCGGTGGTGAAGCCAAGCTCTTTCAACACCTCGTCGTTATGCTCGCCGATTCGCGGCGCGCGCCTGGCGGGCACCTTCGAAACACCGTGCACTTGAATCGGACTGTTGACGGTCGAGGTCAGTTTCTCGCCAGCTCCTTCGAGCGGAACGACGATGTCATTCGCCCGCAATTGTGGATCATTCACGACTTCCTGCGGCTCACGCACGGCGCCGAAGGGGACGTGAACGCCATTGAAGACCTCATACCAATGCGCCATTGGCTGCGAACCAAAGATCTCATCGAGCATGGCCGTCAGTTGCGGCCGGTTCTGCGCCAGCTTGGCTGGATCCGCAAATCGCGGGTCCGTCAGGATGTCCTCGCGACCCATTGCCTTCAGAACCGCGGGTATCTTGTCCGGAGTGGCTACAAGAACGAACCAGGTGCCATCGGAAGAGCGATACGTGTTCAAAGCTGCATTTGCGGGATGGGTTCGATCGTGCAGCCCATAAAAACTCGCACCACAGAGAGCGGCTTGGACAAAGACGCTGGCCGACCAGACACCTGCCGCGAGGAGCGATGTTGAGACGTAGGACCCCTTACCAATGCGTTCGCGACGATAAAGCGCGGTCAGAATCGCGGCATAAATGCAGACCGCGGTTGCATTGTCACCGCTACCTGACACTGGCCAGGTCGGGGGCTCTCCTGCATCGCGCATCATGAACAGCAAGCCGCTTCGCGCCCAGAAGGCCGTGAGATCGAATCCCGGAAGATTTGCGTCCGGACCATTCTCGCCGAAGCCGGTGAGATCGGCATAGATCAGACGCGGATTCCATCGCGCGACATCGTCATATTCGAGCTTCAATTTCTTGCGCGCGGAATGCGGTGTGTTGACGATGAACACGTCGGCCCATTTGGCTAACCGCTCGAGAACCTGCTGCGCGCTCGCAGCTTTCAGATTGAGCGCAACCCCGCGCTTGTTTCGATTGGATAATTGGAAGGGATAAGGCTCTTCCGAATGCGGCTGGGGCGGGATCTTCTGCCCGATTCTCCACATCTCTCCTTCAGGCGGCTCAACTTTGACGACGTCGGCGCCGAAATCGGACAAGATTGTTGCAGCACCCGGCCCGGCAATGAAGCTCGACAAATCCACGACCTTCAATCCGGAAAATATGTTGCCTTCTGTCATTTTGATCTCCTTCTTCACGAGAGTTGCTTACGGCAGCGAGTCATTTGAGGCTTCGAAGTGGAACGCAAACTTCTACCTTCCCTGAAACTTCGGCGCGCGTTTTTCGAGGAACGCCGAAGTACCTTCTTTCTTGTCGTCGGTCGAGGCGCAGACTGCGAAAAGCGAGGCTTCGATGAGGAGGCCATCGGCTACGCTCGTCTCCAGTCCTTTGTTGACCGCCTCAAGCGCGTACCTCAGGCTAAGTGGAGCGTTGGCAATGATCTTCTTCAAGACAGTTTCGGCACGCTCGACCACGTGTGTGTCCGGCTCTACTTCGTCTACTAGGCCAATCCGATAAGCCTCTGCTGCATCGATGATGTCGCCAGAGAGAATGAGCTTGAGTGCTCGACCTTTCCCTACTAGACGCGGCAGACGCTGCGTGCCTCCATATCCGGGTATGACTCCAAGCTTTACTTCTGGCTGGCCGAATTTCGCGCTCTCGGCAGCGACCCTGATAGTGCACGCCATCGCCAGCTCGCATCCGCCACCCAGGGCAAAGCCGTTGACTGCGGCGATGACCGGCTTGCCCAGGTTCTCGATAAGGTCGGTCAATCGCTGTCCGCGACGAGTCGCTTCTTCTGCTTCGACAGCCGTGTTGTTGGCGATCTCCGCAATGTCGGCACCTGCAGCAAACGCCTTCTCACCGGCGCCCGTGAGGATGACTCCATGGACGGCAGAATCGTCACGCGCGTCCTCGAACGCTGCCCGCAGTTCATTGATCGTCGCCTTGTTCAGCGCGTTCATCACCTTCGGCCGGTTCAGCGTCACATACGCAATCGGCCCTTTCTTGTCGTAGACGACGTTCTCGAGTTTTAGAGCAGAAGCTAGCGAGCTCATTCCCTTCTCCTTATTAATGTTGGGGTCATCAATCGTAAAGACCTATAGCGGCGTTCGTCACTAGGCGGCAGGAATCTCGGCGTACACGATGCCGGTCAGGTTCCCTTCCGCCGCAAGCAGCGTCTTCTTGTTAGACCCGTCGAGATTCGCGCTATACACGGATCCGCCCAAGTCGGTCAGAAACATGCGGCCGCCTTTCAGATCCAAGGCGATACCGATTCCTTCCATCAAATGATTGAAAATAATCACCGGCTCTTTCTTGCCATTCCCCTGAGCGGGATCCATGGACGCCCGATTCACCGTGTTGCCGCGCGGTGGATCGCCGCGATCCGTCCAGTAGATCGTCCGGTTAGTGAGGTCGAGTTCGAGGTCGATAGGTTCAGGCAGATTCTCGTACAGAAGTTCAATATCTTTGCGGTTCGCTGGAGTCTGGCCGTTAGGAATTTCGAGATTGGCGCGAAAGATGCGTCCCTCACCGGCATTGTCCGAGCCCTTCTGAGTCCAATAAAGTTTGCCGGCTTCGACGTCGAGCGCGATGCCCACGCACCATTTCTTTATGACCCTTCCCGGGCGTGAGTCGCCTTCGCTCGTATCGATAAGCGTTTCGATCTTGGAGCCATCCAGGTTCGCGCGCATGACCCGCATCCCTTCACGATCGCACCAGTAAAGCTTCCGGTTCTTCTCATCGAGTTGCAATTGCTTGGGAGTGAAGGTGCCGCCGGGAGGAACAATGTGGGTAAGGTTTTTTCCATCAAAATCCGCACGCTCGATGGAACCGTCGTTGGCAGTGGGGTTGCCCATGTTGGTCCAGTAGAGGTGACCGGCTTCGGCGTCCACAACAATGCCATCTGGCAGTCGCCTTCCCTCGCTCACAATGACCTTCAGGTCGGAGCCGTCGGCGTTAGCGGAAAACACTTCGCCGCTGCTCGCACTCAGAAAGAACAAGCGAGTCGTCGCCGCCTTTGCTGTGGTTTTCTTGACTTCCAATTTAGCGGTCTTGACAGCCATATGTTTCCTTCACTCCTTTATTTCTTTAGTTTTTGGCAGACAGGTTGAATAAAAACCGCAGTTCACTTCCATTCTGCTAGACGAAGGCGCTGAACCCGGTTATAGCTTTGCCGAGAATCAGGTTCTGCATTTGGAATGTTCCCTCGTAGGAGTAGAGCGCTTCCGCATCTGCGAAGAAACGGCCTACGTTGTAGTCGGCGGCGATGCCATTACCGCCCAAAAGCTCCCGCGCCCAAGAGACCGTCTCGCGGCACTTGGCAGTGGTGAACGCTTTGGCAAGTGAGGCATGCGCATCCGTCAGCTTGCCTTCGGCCTGCAACTGGGCCATGCGGACCAGCAGACACTGCGAAGCGGTGATGTTGGCGAGCATCCTGGCAAGCAGGTCCTGCACCATCTGGAAGGAGGCGATGGGCTTTCCGAACTGAAGCCGTTCCTGACAATACTTGAGTGCGTTCTCGTAGGCGCCCATGGCGCATCCAGTCGCCTCCCAGCCAACCATGAAGCGGGTCATCTTCAGAACGCGAGCCGTGTCGCGGAACGACTTGTCTTCCTGCAACCGGTTCGCTTCCGGTATTCGGCAGTTCTCCATCGTGATGAGGCCGTTCTGGACTACTTTGAGCGCAATCTTGTTCTGAATTTTCTCCACTTTGAAGCCAGGTGTGGTCTTGTTCTCGACGATGAACGCTTTGACTTGGTTGTCGGCCAGGTCACGCGCCCAAATAACAGAAATGTCGCACCACGGAGCGTTTCCAATCCATTTCTTCTGACCATTGAGGATCCAGGTGTCTCCATCCCGCTTGGCAGTGGTCAACATCCCGCCGGCAGTTCCGGACCCAACCAGTGGTTCCGTCAGGCCGAAGCAGCCGATCTTTTCCCAACGAGCCATCGGCGGGAGCCATTTCTGTTTTTGTTCCTCCGACCCGCCCAGGTAGATCGAACCCATCGCCAAACCGTTGTGCACGCCGAAGAAGGTTGCGATCGATGAGTCGACGCGGGCCATCTCCATGGCGATCAAGCCAAATAGCTGCGCGCTTCCGCCTCTGCAGCCATAACCCTGCATGGCGACGCCGCCAATGTTGAGTTCTTTCATTGCGGGCAAAATTTCGAATGGGAAAGCATCTTCGACCCAGTACTTGGTGATGATAGGCGCGATTTTCGTCTCCATGAAAATGCGCACCTGTTTCACAACCGTCAACTCTTCAGCCGGCAGTGTTTCCATGAGGTTATAGAAATCGCTATTGGGTGCCGGTAGCGGCGCAGGCTTTTTGTCTCTTGCTGGACTCGCCATTAGAACCTCTCTTCTTAGTGTTTATGTCTCGCAGCTCGCGATAGTTCACTCAAAGCAAGTGGGTCGCCAAACGCATCCGGAAATTGGCTGCTGAAAAGAAGCGAGTTGCAGTCCGGAGGGAGGCATTGATCAATGACTCGGTGTCATGAGTAAAGCAGCGTCAAATGCTGTAACGTGAGCCGATCTACTCGGCATGAATGACTCGGATCGCTGCAGTACAACGGGATTTGGCGAAGATTCGCGCGACCGGTTCACAGTCGCAGGTTGGCGTGTCAGTGACGCGTCACTTCTATTGAGCACAGCGGTCCTGAACTGCCCGAGAGCGAAATTTTCCCAGTGCCGAAAAGGACGCATCGGGATTTGCCGACGCGATGCGGCCAACCGCTCACCTCCAGAAAAGACAGCCGGCCGCGAGTACTTGCTTTGGTTGATTTTTCAGTTCTTGGTGTGATCAACGCAGGACACATCGAATGATTTCCTCCATTCAACTAGGTTGTCGAGCTTCGGCACACCTCTCACGCCACAGCCGGCACCTTTTGTCCATAGTCGGTATAGAACCCTTTTCCTGTCTTAAGGCCCAGCCGTCCTTCCTTGGTGTACTGTGTGAGCAGTTCACGCGGTCCCGATGGAAGCTCAGGATGGATCGCCGCATAATGCTCTTCGACGTCCAGCGCGACATCGAGTCCGACTTTGTCCATGAGACGGAAAAGGTCAGACATGGGCTCCGAGCGAAATCTGGAAGATATGGTCCACTTCTGCCTAGGAGATCGCAGCGAGTCTCCGCCGCCTTCCTCCAAGTTAAGAGGAACCTGGAAAGGTTTTCGATACTCATATAAACATCATGCGGAGGTTTGCTATGAGGAATTTTGTTCATCGGCCTCAGTGGATGATCGTTCTAACGAGCGTAGTCGTTGCCGGAATGTCGGTTGCGAGCGCCGAGACCTTCCCTGCATTCTTCACGGAGCAACCCCCTGCTCTTGCAGGCCAGACGTTGTCTGCCTCGGGTGTTCCCGGGCTCCACGGTATCCTGGATTCAGGTCGTAATGCCGATCTTCACTGGTCTGACTTTACCCCCTACAAAACAGAGGTCGCCAAACTTTACGAGACGAACGGTTATTCTCTGCTTTGGGTCCAGAACGGCCGCATCCGTCCCCAGGGGCTGGCCGTGATCGAGCTCTTACAAAATGCGGACGCTAAAGGACTCGACCCCGAAGATTACGACGGCTCGCGATGGCAGGGCCGCCTCCTCAAGCTGGGGCAAAAGCCGTCTGAACAGGACCTGGTTTCGTTCGATACCGCGCTTACGGTCTCGGTGATGCGCTACATCCGTGCCATCCACTGTGGCCGCGTAAATCCCAAGGAATTCAAGTTCCAGCTCGATATGGGAGGCGAACCACTCCCGCTGGCGGAATTCATTCAGACCCAGGTCGTGAATGCAGGCGATCCGGCCGCGGAAATCCAGAAGATGGAACCGCCCTTCTTGGGGTACCGGAAGCTGCTCGCGCTGTTGCCGATTTATGAAGGATACGCAAAACAAGATGACGGACAGAAGCTGCCAACGATCACGAAGACTGTGCGGCCCGGCCAAACCTACGCTGGCGTGGTCCGCTTGGGGCGTTTTCTTCAAGTCATCGGAGACATTCCTGCAGTCGCACAACTGAATCCGAATGCAACCATCTATGACGGTGTGCTTGTCGAGGGCGTTAAGCATTATCAGGACAGGCATGGGGAAACTCCCACCGGCAACCTTGACACGCGCACGATCAATGAACTCAATACGCCTCCAGCCGTCCGCATTCGCCAAATCAAGTTGACGCTCGAACGGTGGCGCTGGCTTCCGCATTCCTTTTCGCAACCTCCCGTGGTTGTGAATCTTCCTGAGTTTCGTGCACGCGCGATGAACCCGGATGGCACCGTCGCCTTCTACAAGAATGTCATCATCGGAAAATCCTACGGCCACAAGTCTCCGATCTTTGAGAAAGAGATCCAATACGTGGTCTTCCGGCCCTACTGGGAGGTGACTCCCAGCATTCAGCGAAACGAAATCGTGCCACATATCCAGAAGGACCCGAACTACATCGCCAAGCATAATTTTGAAGTGGTCACGCCCAAAGGCGAGGTCGTAACCGACAATCAAGTGAGCCCGGAGGTTTTAGAAGGCATCAGATCGCTTCACCTGATGGTGCGGCAAAAGCCCGGCGAAACGAATTCTCTGGGCTTGGTGAAGATCATCTTCCCTAATCCGGATAACGTGTACCTGCATGGCACAGATGCTCCGGAACTGTTCTCGCAGGACGTCCGCGATTTCAGCCACGGGTGCATTCGGGTAGAGAAGCCGGAGGACCTCGTTGCCTGGGTGTTGCGAAACACTCCTGGGTGGGATTTGGAGCGGGTGAAGGCCACGATGAACGGTGAGAAAAACAATCTTCAGGTGAACCTCGTCACGCGAATTCCGGTTGTGATTGTCTACGGCACGGCTACGGTGAACGAGGAAAATCAGATTCGGTTTTTCGACGATATCTATGGTTATGACGCCGAACTCGATAAAGCGTTGGCCGCCGGTTATCGCGATGCCTGGTAAGCGCCCTAAACCCGGCAACTGCATCCAACTCAAGATGGGTTTAATGCGGCATACATTTTGAAGGGGAGTGAAGCAACATCGGTGGCGTTGCCGAGAAAAAAGTACAAATCCGACCTCCATCGTTTGTCACTGATTCTTTTGTTTCTGCTGGCGCCGCTGCTCGTGCACGGCGCCACAGAATCTGCGTCCCCGGCCGCACACGAGTATCGGCTCCGCTTCTATCACACTCACACGGGCGAGCGGCTGGATGTCGTCTATCGTCGCGGTGATCAATACATCCCCGAAG
>DATNKA010001056.1:0-2119 GCA_035603655.1 Candidatus Acidiferrales bacterium
GCGCAAGCGGATTTCGGAGGAGCGCTTTCTGCGAATTCACCAATCGTTTGAGCGGCATGAATTCTGGGCACTGATGTTTCCAGGAATGTTGCCGCCGCCAATGCCGTTCAAGATCTTTGTGCTCGGAGCAGCGGTGTTTGAAATGAAGTTCCGCGATTTTCTCGCGGCCATCTTTGCGGGTAGGTTTGTGAGGTTTATGGCGCTGGCATTGCTGACGCTATGGTTCGGGCCGCAGATCGTGGGATTGATGGCCTCGGTATTTCGTCGGCATATCTATTGGGTGCTGGGAACGGTAGCGGCGGGACTGGTGGTGTGGTTGGTGATGCGGCAGGCGCGAAAACCAAGAGCACAGCGAACAGAATTAGACGACCCTTCCTAACAATCGCCTCGATGCTTGATCTGGCCCCGCAGCTGCTGTCCCAACCTGCAGTCCGAATTTAAGCGGCCGCTATATTGTGGTCCGCGGACTTGTGGAACCAGCCCGAGAGCGCATGCAGGAACACGGGAGTTCCGAACATCGCGATGGAAAAAAATAGATCGCTTTCGAGGGTGCCACGGAAAAAGGGAAGGCCGGCGGCGTAGGACATCATCAAGCCGTTGAAGGTGTGCGGATACATCTGCGACCAAGCGGCCCACACCGCAAAATTGCTGATCAGGAAGAACGAAATTGAACTCGCCAGAGCGGCACCCACCACCCGGAGAGGACCAGCCTTTTCCCGAAGACCGGTGCCAAGCCAGAGTATGGCCGCATACCATGCCCAGGTGACCAGCTGGTCCCAGGAGAAGGTGTAGGAATAGATGAACTTGGTGAGGATGACGTCGGCGGCAGCGAAGAGCACGAGCGGCACCCACATCTGACGTCGTGAGCCGCGGGCTCCGAAGAACAGCAGCGACGCTGCCACGGGAGTAAAGTGCCAGGCATGCGGCAGAACATTCAGATGGCCCGCAAAGGGCAGAAACCGAACTGCAATCGCCAATAGAACGAATAAATAGGGCAGCATAAGCACCTCCCTGAAGCAAACATTATTGTGGGCGCGGAGAGGTGAATACGTCAAGAGCGCATGCAGGATCACATCAGTACCAATTTTTAATCCGTTGGCCAGAGTTTATTTCTGATGCCCGGTTCCGGAACGGTCACGCGAGCTGGGCCAAAGCCATAGACGTCCCCGACGATGTGGAGGTTGCGGTCGAGTTGGACGCCTGCGCCGAGCGCTCGGCGGGCTCCGCCGCGACCAAGTAGGCTCGGCAGTTGCACGAAGCGGAGATCCTGGAAGTCCACGATATAGCCTGCTCCGGGCGGCTCGAGCGCCTCGGTCTCGGTGATCGGATATTGGGCCCAATCGAGGTAGACGCGTCCGAGGTAGGAGCGCTTGGCGGCGAGGGTGATGGGCGTTTCTTCCGGCTTAAAGCGGATCTGGAGTTTGTCGTCTCCAGCATCCCCGGGATCGACTTCGGGATGCAGAGAATCCACCGGGGCGAGCACGAAGAAGTTCGAAGTTTCGACCACGCCGTACCAGCGGAAAGGATTCGCCAGTCCCGGATAGGCCGAAGCCCTGAGCGGTTCATCGCCTTTATAAGTGCGGGCTTCGAGGGCATTGACGGCGCGGCGGTGCTCGTAGTCGCGAACCGTCCATAGCAACACGACGGCGATGAGAGCGAGGGTCGCGGCGAGCCGCCCGCGCGGTCCGCGTTGGTGGACGCCGATTTCCTTGTCGATCAGCGCGAAAAAGGATGGCGCGATCAATCCGAGCAGCAGGCAGGTGAACATGATGGGCTCGAAGATGAAGACGATGTCCCATGAATACCACTTCTCGGAAAACGGCCAGAATGGGCGGACGCCGTAGTTGTTGGTGAAGTCGAGCAGGATGTGACTGAGCCCGGCGAGGCAGGCGTAGAGGAAAAGCAATCCCCAGCGCGGCCGAAGATTGGGATTTTTCAGCTTGCGGCCACGAAGACGCCAGAGGAGATAGACGAAGCCGACTACCACGGCGGCGTCGAGGGGAACGCCGAGGAACGAGTGCGTGAACCCGCGATGGTGGGCGAAGCCGAACGCTGGGCCGCGAACGATGCCAGCGATCACGTCGAGGTCGGGAGCTTCGGCGGCAAGCGTGAGCGTGAG
>DATNKA010001057.1:0-6393 GCA_035603655.1 Candidatus Acidiferrales bacterium
GACCCGTCTGCCCAGCTGAACGACTGCAGACGCCGTCTCATGCGTTAGCTCCGGCAAGTTCAGAAGTGCAGTGATCCAGTCCACCGCAGTCTCGGCTGGAATCAGGCAGCTGAGAGACCCGTAGAGTGGGATGCGCACCCCGAATCTGCCCAGCGACCACAACCAGCCACTGTCAGAAGGTTCTCTCCTGAGCTTGCGAACTAGCTCACTTCCCAGCGCCGCGCGGGTCGCGCCCGACAGATGCTCGAGACTGGCCAGCAAACGCCAACCGTCATGCTCCAACTGCGGGTTCAGACGCGTGCCAGCTTTCTTACGGCCAATACCGAGGTCTCCGAGGTAGTTCCGGAGCTCGTGCTGATGGGCAGAACTGAGGCCGCCCCCGATCCTTCGCCACAGCACCAGCCAATCGACCTGGGACTGAAGCTCCCGCGGGAACGCCAATCCCCCCTGATAAATCCGGCGCGCCTGGATAATTCGAAAGCTGTCCTGCGGATCTCCAAACCCCGGCCGCAGGCAATAGCCAAACAGGTTTAGCCAACGAACTTCGTGTCGCGGACTCAGCTTTCGCCCCTCTGCTACCCCCAGAAGCACATCGCAGAAGACCCGCACCGTCGCGATGGGCCATGATTCTCTTTTCAGGCCCATGACTGACTCCAATTCGCCCACCAGTGAAGCCGGATCCGATGGAATACCCTCGCCCACTCCGGACCCAGTGAACGCACGCCGAATCAGCCGTACGGCAGATTCCTGCGCCTGCCCCGAAATACTCAAGGAGTCATGTCGCTTCGCAGTTGAAGCGGGCTGCGATGTGTACCCGCTCTGATCCGTCGCGCCGGCCTCGCGTCTCAATTCGAACTGAAGCCGCCATCGGTGCGGTGAGCTCACGGACTCGCACCAAAGTTCGAGTGTTCCCACCTCGGTAAAGCTCACCGACAACCGCACGCCCAGTTCCATCTGCTGGAGCTTCTTTCCATAGCGCAGCAACGTGACCAGGGGCGCGTGACGATGGACCTCCTCGGGGTCCAAGTCTGCGATTCCGCCGTGCGCGTCATGACGAATCGTCGAGCTGTAGAGATGGAACGATACCGGGCGGTTTGTCAGTACGGAGAATTCACGATCCAACAGCGGCAAAGTCGTGCCTTCGTTCGTGCCGGAAGGCAGTACGCAGACCGCCTTGATGCCATGTTCCGAACGCACTCCGACGTAGTAGGTCCAGGCACTGCCGGCCTTAACGCGCAATCCGGCTCCCCGCCTCACGCGGCCGTAGTAGGCAGCGCCAATTGCGACGGCACTGCTCATGACCGCGTTGCTGAGAATCTTCGGGCGGCGCCCGCCGCCGGCGCCAAACCAACTGGCGATGGCCTCGGTGATCCGCTCGCGAGCGAGTGCGGGAATGCAAAAGCCTCCGTTGAAGAGAATAGCGTCCGGCCTTGCCATCTGCAGTCGATCATCGATGTGCGGCCGAGAATTCTCTCCGCTATCCATCGCCATTGCGGCTTGCTTGAGGAACGCCGCCAGATGTTTCGTGATGGCGGGGTCGGCGGCGTACGGTAGTCCGATTTCGCGAAGGCCACCGGCGCGGGTGCGCAGAGGCATCTCGTTCGGAGCGGTCAGCGGCAGGAAGCCGCTGAGGATCAACTCGGCCACTTCGTTTCGGCACAACTCGCTACTTAACATTTGGCCCACAACCGATCGTCCCCCACCCAGAATGTTGATGGGAACACGATCGGTGTTGTCCTCGCTCAGCAGGCGCTCTTTGGCCGCTGAACACATGATTCGCAATGCATGACGCTGACGCAGACTAAGTTTCGTGGTGAGCTTCTTTTCGACGCAGCGCGCCAGCGCGAGGTCGAGGTTCTCGCCGCCGAGCAGAAGGTGTTCGCCGATGGCGGTGCGTTCAAATTCGACGTTTCGGCCTTTGACGTGCGCCCGTACGAGGCTGAAGTCCGATGTGCCGCCCCCGATGTCGCAAATCAGCACCAACTCGCCATCTCGCAGGTGTTCTCCGAGAACGTTCTGATGCTCCGCCACCCAGGCGTAAAAGGCAGCCAGCGGCTCTTCCAGCAGAGTGAGGTTTCGCAGTCCTGCCTCTCGTGCCGCTTCCACCGTCAGCTCTCGAGCTTCCTCGTCGAAAGAAGCCGGCACGGTTAGTACGATTTCCTGGTTCTCAAAAAGCGGTTGCGGATCGGTGGCGACTTCGCCCGTCATCGCGTGGTTCCAAGCGTTCCGCAGATGCATGAGGTAACGGGCAGACGCTTCGACGGGAGACAGCATCGGTTCGGGCGGCTCCGCCTGGCGCGGCAGAATGTGCGCCCTTCGATCGATGGCATTCTGGCACAGCCACGATTTCGCCGAAGATACCTGCCGCCCCGGCACGAGGGCGCCTTGGTCGCGGGCCATCGTGCCGATGATTGAGGACGGACGCTCTTCCCACGGCAGACTAACTGCACCCGACGAGAGTTCGTCTTCAGTTGGGAAATAGAGAAAGGAGGGCAAGAACGGCAGCCCACGCACTTCACCCGCGCCGGTGAGCTGCGCAACCTCAAAGACCTTTATTCCCGACGAATCGGCATCGTTCGCGCTTTCGCGGGTGTCGACAAAGGCCACAGCGGAATTCGTTGTGCCCAGGTCGATGCCAATCAGGTAGCGGGAAGGGCCTTCCATCACGGTCTCAAAACAGACTGCTGCCGATTCGTCATTACGCGCTCTTCTCGCGGATGTTCAGCTCAAGCTTCCAGCGGTTGGCACTGTCACGCGAAGCACACCAGAGTTCTAACGTACCGATTTCTGTCACGCGTGACTCCAAGCGCACGGGTAACACGGTTCCTCGCTGGCCCTCGAGCGTGAGCGTCACTTCAAGCGGGTTGAGTTCCTCGATCTCGCTGCCCCAGTTCTCCAGAAGATCGCCGACACGGTCCTGCTTTCGAATCGTGGAACTCAGGAAGCGGAACTCTGCGGGCTCCCCGACGACCAACCCGAACTCCCGGTCGGGCACCACCGCCTCGGTGCCTTCCTCCATCCCAAAGGGCACCACGCAGAGCGCCTTCAGCGGGGCTTCCATTCCTGGGACGGCTGGCATCGCGCTTTCGATTCCGACGTAATAAGCGCGCGAGGCACCACTCCGGATGCGTACTCCCTGTCCGCGCCGGGCCCTTCCGTAATAGGCCGCCCCTCGCGCCACTGCGTGCTCGAGGTCCGGCGCTTCCAGAACATTGGCTGGACCGAGCTTTTCAAAGCCCTCTTCGGTCAGCCAGGCATTGAGCACCTCTACCAGGCGCCTACGCAACACGTCCGCCTTCATGACGCCGCCGTTGAACAGCACATGCGTCGGGCATGCTAAACCATTTCGGCCCCGCCGAATGGTGCCAGCTTCCGGACTGTTCTGCACCTGATGGGACAGAAAGCGCGCCAGGTGCTTCGTGACTGCCGCATCGGCGGCATACGGCAGGCCCAATTCCTGAAATCCGATCCGACGCTGCCCGGCCGGCATTTCATCACTTCCTACCTTTGGGAAGAATCCTTCGACAAGGACGCGGTTCAGATCTTCGCGCAACAGCTCCGTCTTGATCGTGCCCCCAACCAGCTTGCGTCCTTTCCCCAACAAGGTGACATCTTGCTTTTGGCTCTTGGGATGTTCGAACAAATGCTCTTTGGCAGAACGGCACTGGTACCACAGACCCTGTAACTGATAGGTGTCGATGCGATGGCCTTCGGCTTCCAGCTTCTGTTGCAGTAATCGGGCGAGTGCGAGGTCCATGTTGTCGCCGCCCAGCAGGATGTGGTCGCCGACCGCGACACGTTTCAGCGCCAAGTCTCCATTTTCTTCCGAAACTGCGATCAGGCTGAAGTCGGTGGTTCCGCCGCCCACGTCGCAAACCAGAACCAAGTCCCCAATCTTGATGCGCTTGCGCCACCCCTCCCCCTGGCTCTCGAGCCATGCGTAGAATGCGGCCTGTGGTTCTTCGAGCAGCGTGACGCGCTGCAGCCCAGCCTGCTCTGCCGCACGCCGGGTTAGTTCTCGCGCTTCCTCGTCAAACGAAGCGGGCACGGTGAGCAGAACGTCTTGTTTGGCCAAGGCATGGCCCTTCCCGTCCGCCGCATGGTGCACGTCCCATACCGTCCGGAGGTACTGCAGATAATGCGAAGAAACCTCCAGCGGAGAGAGCTTGCTGACCTCTGCCGGAGCCTGCCACGGCAGAATCGGCGACGCGCGGTTTGCGGCAGCGTAGGAAAGCCAGGACTTGGCTGAAGCGACCAGCCTTCCCGGACTTTCCGCCCCGCGCTTGCGGGCCAACTCTCCAATCACGAACTTCGGTTCCGCGTCCCAGGGCAGGCGGAGGCTGCCCTGGGGAAAATCCAGGTCACCCGGAATGTAGAGAAAGGATGGGAGCAATGTCCGATCGGCTATTTCATTCGGATTGACGACCTGAGGAATGGTGACAACTTCGATGCGGGTTCTTTCCGAGGCAGCGGCGCTTTCACAGTATGCCAGCGCGGAATTGGTAGTGCCTAAGTCGATGCCAACGATGAATTGTGAGTCCAACTGAATCTCCTGTGGCCAGCATTGCGCCGCGTGAAAATTGCCTTGGTCTGCGCAGAGGTGCAGGTTTTCTAGGGGACCTCAACCTCTGCGGGGGCCACAATCACTCTGCCGGAACCCTGCGGCAGTGACGGCAGGGTTACTTCGCTGACGCGCCAGCCGCGGTGACGCAACAAACCACGAATTGGAGGTTCGCCGGATACATTGCCGACCAGTTTGATAGCTGCCGGATCGAAGCCCACCGGTACGGTGACGGGCTGATCTTCCTCTGAAGAAAGGATCGGCTCGAGTTTGATATAGCGCTCCAGAACCTGGCGGCAGGAAGTGTGGATGCTGCGTACGGCAGCCCCAAGTTGCCCGTCCGGATAGGCAGAAACGTCCTCCTCCAGAAAGTCCACAAGGCGGCCATCGCGCTGCAACAAAGCAAGCATCTGCACCGCCCGGTCGAGGGACTCAGGGCTCGGCTTGTCGCCTCTCACGGTTGGTGTGGCAGCAGTCGCCTTTGCCGCGGTGGCAAGGGGTGAGACCTCTACCTTAGCCCCCGCCAGCGCCTGCAGCAGGTCCGGCGGGATCTCTCCCTGAAACAGCAGCGAGAAAAAACAGCGAAACGCAAAAGATAGCCGTGATGAGAATCCAATCATAGTTGCTCCGCAGCCAACCTGGCGGCCGGAAAAACACTGGCTATATTCTAAATGCAGTTGCTCTGCGACACGCCGTCTCGTGAATGCGATGTTGTCCTGTTTCTCGAACTCAACGGTTATCGCTTCAACGCTAACGAGGAAGACGCAGCGCAGGTGTTCCTGGAGTTGGCGAGCGGGAACCTCGACGAAGCAGGCCCTATCGCCTTTCTTCATACTCATGCATCGCTCGGGAAAAAATGAAACAGCAAGCCCGTTTCGGGATGGCTGCGGGTGGCGGACAATTTTCTTGGGTCAATCGGTAACCGCGATTTTGCAACAACCGATTTTGCAACAACCAACGACGCTCCCGATCTTTTTAGAGCCGGGGGCTGTGCATACAGCCTGGTCACCGGAGTACCTATTGGATCGGGGCTCTAGGATTCAAACCCAGCATCACACTCGGGGTGGGGATCTTACGTTTGGCGTCGATCAACAACTGATCGCCAATATTTTTCGGAATATAGAAATAAATTTTTCTCGGGGGAACCTCAAACCGCATGCAGTCTTTGAAAAGGATTGTTACTGGTCGGTAATCAAGGTCGCTCCATGGAATTTCAAGATTCTTGTTAAAGCCTCCAGCCCCATACTTCCACCACCATCCCTTGCTGGCAGGATGGTACAAAAGGTAAACCCCGGACTCATTGGCGCCAATAAAGCACAGACTGTCGCACTCTGAAGTTGCAAACCTTAACCTACACTCGTAGCGGTTGCCCTGAAATTCGCTGTTATAACGATAGCCACTGACGAACCCATACCAGTTGGCACCATTCCAAAACGTCAGGGCAGCCCCAATGATTCCGACGATTATGATGACAAGCGTCAATTCTTAGTCCTCCGAGCAGCGACTCCTTTGCCCTGCGTTCGAGTCAATGTCATCCCGGGAGATGGCGTCTCTCCCTACGCCGAGCGACTTGCGTGACTCGGCGCCCACTGCACGCCATCTGCTACGAAGCATCCTTAGCGTGGTTCAGTTCAGCGTGTTGCGCCGACGCGCACGACAAGGTTAAGTATGTGGCCGGGGATCGTCGCAACACCAGATTACTGTCGTTAGCAGGGCGTTTACACTCAGAATCCAGACCGGCCAGGTTTACGAGCCAGAACCGGTTTGTGGATAGTTTCCGGTTTGCGACGAGTCGAGGGTTACTTATGTGATAGTCTCCTGGGAAGCTGTCG
>DATNKA010001058.1:0-6551 GCA_035603655.1 Candidatus Acidiferrales bacterium
TTTCCAATAGCCCAGCAGAAAGAATCCGGCGACATGCTCGCCATCTTGACTGGCCCGTCCCAGGTTCTTATTTCAGCAGCGAGAAAACGGCAGCGCCAATCATCGCTACGGGGATGGTGATCTGCAGGGCCTTGAGCGGGATACTGAGCAACAGCAATGCCCCAATCCAGAACCGACGATCGTGAGGACGATCGCGGGCAGCAGTCGGCTGCGGCTGAGAAGCCCCTAGCGATGAACGGCAACGAGCCACCCACGCTCATAAAGGTCAAGCCAGCATGTTCGCCGGAACCGAAGGATCAAGACGCAAGACGAAGGTCGTTTGCGGACGATATCACGACTGATCGGCGGCTCTTGCAAGGACGCCCGCGGCCATCAATTTGGCGTTTCGGCTTGGGAATCAACCTATCTAGAACTTCCATTGATCGTCGCTCAGGGTCCTGCATAGAATGACTCATTCGTTCGTTGATGCCATACCGTTTGTCCACGGCTGCTTCTGACCGACCTGCAGCAGGCCGGGGCTTAATCGCGATGTGTTTTTCGATGTGGGCAGGAGCAACAGTTCGAGTTCTTGTCGAACGATGGCATGATCCCTACGGATTCCGGCGAAGGCGACGTTTCTTCCACCATCCAATTGTCCAAAAGAAGGCAATTAGAATCACTGCCCCAAAATAAGGAAGATTTGAAACGATCCACAAGACTCTCTGGATACGTTCCCGGAGCTTCGTGGCCCTTTGAACCGACTCCGCCGAGATTGTGACAGACTCGCTCCAATTCAGGTTCTTGAGGCGAGCTAGGAACCCTTGACGAACGCAACCTCCGAAGTTGTACACGCCAATCACGTGCGAGAAGTGGTTGGCGACCATCAAATCGCGTGAGAATTCTTCCCAATTAAGTCTGGCAAAATGAGGATCTGAGGCAGGACCCGTTGTGCTTCCGACTGCGATGGTCTGTGCCTCCGGACCGTAGACCCAGATCAATGCGGAGTCGAGACTGGGATTGAAGCTGGTGTAAAGCATCAAAACTTCTTGATCGCCCCGGACATCCACTATGCCGGTAAGCCGCTCAAGGACAGACGATCGGACGGCGCGCTCGTCCTCTATAAACGGAAACTGGTAGGTTTCGACCTGATACCCATGCGACCGAATCTCTCGCATGAGCGCGGAAAACGTATATTTCGCTTCTCGGACGCGTCGCGTATCGACATAACGCCCCAGCAGAGTCAAAAACAAACGGAATCTGCGGCCTTGCCTCAGTGTCGCGAAATCCTGGATGGTGGGTTCAATGTCCAGACCAATCGCCGCCCATCGCAGTTCGTTGGCAGTCGTCCACTTCTCAAAATCACTGAAGCGAACTTCCGCTTGCCGACCGTTGCTGGCATTCAAGTAGTAACCTTGTTCCGGCGGGAGCGTGAGCCAAGCAGTCACCGGGATGCCGTCGCGGTTCAATTCACGCACAAGGCTCGCCCGATCAGCGGTTAAATCTGGAAGAGCGAGGGCGATACCCGCCTTCAGCCCGATCAAATCCGCGAGCACACCCGGCTCCGAGAGCATTGATTTGAGTTCCCCGGTGGACTGATCAGAGGCGAAGACGATATGAGGCGGCTCCCCTCCTTGTTCGCCCCGCACCCGAATGTCTTCTGGAGAACTCCCGCTCGGTAGCGGAGCGGCGTCCACCACTTCAGAGGAACTGGCCGCCAGTACCACGAGCCAAAGCCAGACGGCTATTACATTTCTATAGCAGGGGTTCCTGCCGCGATTGGTCGTGGCTAGCGCGGATTTTCGCGTTACTGACTCTCCCTAACGATGCGTCCGTTGAGCGGCTGAACGGGCCGAACATCGCGCGGATAAAGCGCGGCGAACTCGCTGATCTGCCCGGCAGAGATGTCCATCGGAGTCCTCAGCACAAACCAGGTGACACCCTCAGTGCAGGGCGGAGCTGTCAGCGACCCCGTGTATGTGTAATACGAGGTGTCGCGGGGCAGCAGGCCGGTGGGATTCACCTCGGCTCCCGCGATCAGTTTTTCTTTGCCCGGGGTTTTGGGCATATGCTCCCAAAGTTGCTGAACGAGGGCGTTCGCGCGGCCGGCTTTGAGAAGAACAGCGACTCCAGCAACCTTGCCGTCGCTGGATTCGTGCATCAAGTGGGCTACCATATCGTAGGGCTTACCGTGAATGGACTCTTCGCTGGGATGGTGAAAGTGGAATTGCCTCAGCTCGTAACCCTGGTCTCCCACGAATAGCAAATTCCCGTTTCCCGGCGCGTAGTTCACCCGAACCGCAGTGTAGCCATTGTTGATGATTTTGAGCGGCCCGCTCTTGTATTCAAACCGGAGGGCGGGGAGTTCGACTCTTTTTGCCTTCCGAATGTCGATGGGAGACTGTTCCTTGCCCACCTTGCAGGCAGCGTAGTCCGGATCCAAGTCGCCCCAATGCTCGGGTCCGCTTGCTCCCTCGTAACTCCATTGTGTCTTCCACTGGGCGCGCGGACCTCGAGAGGGTAAGGCGGCCGCAACCACGAGCAATACGATCACCATCCAAACTTTTCTCAAATTGCCCTCGCTTTGCGCTCAACCGGCCTATATTCCTGGTCGAGGGGCCCTGCCGAAATCTATTTGCAGTGAGTATGCCAATTGTCCGAAATGTATAATTCGTCTACCATCAAAGTATGAATGTTAGGCAGCACGCTGACGCAGCCATCTCCAGAATTGCCACAGCCATCGGCGAGCCGGCAAGAGCTCGTATACTCTACTGCCTGATGGACGGCCATGCACGGACCAGCACGGAGCTCTCGGTGGTGGCTGAAGTGAGCCCGTCAACCGCCAGCGTGCACCTGAATCTCTTGAAGATGACACATCTGGTGAAAGTGCTCGTCCAGGGAAGGCATCGCTTCTACAGCCTGGATGGGCCCCCCGTGGCCAATGCGCTGGAATGCCTGAGTGTGCTCGCCGCGGCCGGTGGCTTTCGCGAAAAATTCGTGCCGAACACGCCGAGCGATCTACGCGCCGCACGGACTTGCTACGATCACATTGCGGGCGCGATGGGGGTATCGCTGCATGATCGCTTCAGGGCACTCGGGTGGCTGTTAGCCGTTCCCAACGGCACCGACAACGAGTACGACTTAAGCCCTGAAGGTACGACTGCATTTGAGGCCCTGGGCGTTGACATCGAGGCGACGCGGAGGCTACGGCGCCGCCTGGCATGTGCCTGCCTGGATTGGAGTGAGCGGCGGCCCCATGTCGGTGGAGCACTGGGGGCGGCTTTGCTGAGGGTTGCCCTGAAAAGAAAATGGGTGGTCCAGGATCTTGACAGCAGAGCTCTGGATGTTACAACTCTTGGGCGGCGCGAAATGCTGACTCGATTCGGCTTTCATTTCTGAGGGGGTCCGAGTCACGGGCAACCCCGAGGCAATCCCAAAGTAAGGGTTGCCGACGAGACTCACCCGGAATGCGGCGAACCTGAATCCCAGCGCGACGAGCTCACTTTTATGCCGCGGCCTCCAATGCTTGACGCTTTGCTCTCTACTAACCTGCGGAGCGAAGCGTGGCGAATTCGGCGATGCCGAGAACGACGGCGTAGGTGGCAAAGAGAAAAGCGCCGTAGCGGCCGCCAGATGCTTCCTGAATTCGCGGCATGAATGTTCCCAAGTGAGAAAGCACGACCGCTTCTCCGATCATTCCGGGTATGGCGAGAAGGAGCATGGCGACGGCCCAGTTGGACGGGGCGATGTGACGCCAGCGGAGAATGAGGACGCAGAACGCGGCGGAGATAAGGGGAGAAATTACAAAGCTCACCCAGTATCGTGCCGGTGTCGTCTCTAAAACGCGGTGACCGGCGTACCCGTAGTAGATGGTCCCCAAAATCCAGATGATGAGGCCGAGCGAAAGCAACAGCATGCTTTCTTGGATCTTCATACGGGCTCCTCCCATGCTAAGATGAACCACGCGGTAGGTTGTATGTACCGTACGGTACATTAAATGTACCATACGGTACACCAGGAGACAAGGTGCGCCGTCGCAAAAAGCCGGACTTAGGCGTGCTGCTCGATCGGTGCCTGGCGGCATTCGTCCAAGCGGGAACCCTCGACTTGAGCCTCGACCAATTGGCGCGCAAAGCCGGGAGCAGCAAGCGCATGCTGGTTCATTATTTCGGGGGACGCGAGAACATCGAGAAGCAGGCGATTACGCGCCTCGAAAACCGGCTGCGCGCGCAGTTTGTTCCCGCGGCATTTCCGCCGAAAGCGACGGTGCAGGCAATTGTGAGTGCTCTCTGGGATCGCACGACTGCTCCTCAATCGAGAGGTGTGCTCTTGCTGGTGATGGATCTGTCCAAGCGCGCCTGGTCGGGTTCGAAACGCGCGAGGCTGTTTTATGCCGAGCAGCAAAGGCTGTGGATCGAGCTGCTCATGAGGTATTTGCCCGATCGTTCGACCGTCGAAGAAGTGCTGCAGATGTTCCAGGGAGCGGTTCTGGCGTTCTTGGTCACTGGAGATCGCGAGCCAGGAAGGCGAGCGGTGATGCGAATCCTCGAAAACCAAGAGAAAGGTGCGGTCGCGCGCCTAGCCGCAAGTCTTACTGGATCCTGTCCAGTTGACGGGCAATCCGGATTGCGACCTGAAAGCTGTTGGAATGATTGTCTGACAGAAGGAAATTGATCGGACTGTGTGTCCCATTCGCCAATGGGCTCAACTGTGATTGAAGGACCACCCAGAACTTAGGCAATTCGGGTCCGCAGGCTGCAATGGATAGGGCTACAGGATGCGAGGAATCTTTACCACCCTTCTGTGGTATGTCAGACCAGTGTCTGGTTATTATCACCACGGAGGTGCGGTGAAGGCGGGGGGAATCTGCGGCGGATGGGTGACAGGACCTCAATTCGTGACGGAATCGGTTGTCCGTAATAGCGCACAAAAAGGCAGGCAGACTTGGCTGAGATTCGCATCTTATGCCGGGTTGATGTCCTTCTTTCTTTCGCTGACTGCCTTTAATCTCGTTGATGTAGACATTTGGCACGAAATGGCGCTCATCCGCGAGAGTCTTCGTGCAGGCCATCTCCTTACGCGGGATGTCTTCGCTTATACACCCACCCTCTATCCGTGCATTCATCATGAGTGGGGAGCTGGTCTAGTCGCTTACGGTCTCACCTATTGGTTCGGAAGCGATTCCATACTAGTCATCAAGTATCTGCTTGCGCTACTGATCGCTTTTTTGTCCCTGCGGTGTGCCCAGTCGATTGGAGCGGACGTACAGGTGTGGGCACTTCTTTGCCCAATCGCAATCTATCTTAGCCAATTTGGGTTTCTCTCGGTGATTCGAGCCCAAGTGTATTCGTTCTTTTTCACCGCGTGTTGCTTCTGGCTTTTCGAGCAGGATCGAAGGGGCAAGCGCCGGTGGTTGGTAGCTTGGCTCTGCATCTTCCCGCTATGGGTGAATCTCCACGGTGGATTCGTCGTCGGTATCGGGCTTCTGGCGCTTTACTTGTTCGAACAGGTGCTCCGTCGCCAACCCTTCCTACATCTGCTGTTTGTCCTCGTAGGAAGCATCATCGAGGTATTCATCAATCCCTTTGGACCTGCATATGTTCGCTACATCGTGCATGCCCTCGCAATGACTCGCCCCTACATCCAGGAGTGGCGGCCCGTATGGATCTACGGCCCTTGGTGGACGACCGTATTTCTGGCAGCAGTCGCTATTGCCGCTTATTCCGTCGCTAAGATCGGACTTGGCAAAGCACCCGGCTTACTGATGGTCATCGGCGCCGCTATCCAAGCAACCCTGCACTGCAAACTGATGCCGCTGTTCGCTATCGCTTGGATCAGCCACGTTCCCGCCTACGTCCAGCGGACGCCGGTGGGGGGGTGGATCACGAGTTTCGCACAAAGACGCTTCAGCTTCGTGCTCTCCATTTGGCTGATTGTCACGACCATCTATTTAACGGACGCCATTCGCTGGCAGTTCTGGCGAATGCGAGTGCCGCAGACAGATAGCTCATACGCTTATCCCGTTGGGGCGGTTGAATACCTTCGCCAGCAGCGATTCGTGGGAAACCTGATGGTGCCTTTTCGTCAGGGCGCTTACGTCTCCTGGAAACTGTTCCCTGCGGTCAAGGTATCTGTAGATGGCCGCTACGAGGTAGCGTATTCGGAAGCGTGGGTCGATCGTACTTTCCAGTTTTACGCGGCCGAGCAAGGCTGGCAAGAAACTCTAGTTGCATATCCAACCGATCTAGTGTTGGTCCCGAAGACCGCGCCGGTGGCGCGAGTGATTCAGCAAGCCGGCTGGCACATAGCCTATGCCGATCACGAATTTGAAGTCTTCGCGCGCGCCGGCCTCACACTGCCAGTATCCAATCGCATGGCAGAGTCTTTTGCCGGCGTGTTTCCATAAACCGTAACGAGTCGTTCGCTTGACCGCCGCGTTTGAAACCGATGGAGTAGACGGGCGGGGAAGACGCTGCGGGTGCTGATGAGAGGATGAGAGGGAAGTTCGCACGCACGCACGCATGAGGTACCGGAGGATGATGTTCCCGAGGAATATCCGTCTGAGAAATAGAGAG
>DATNKA010001059.1:0-6573 GCA_035603655.1 Candidatus Acidiferrales bacterium
CTAATAACAATTTAGATGCGGCGAAGCGCTGTTCCTATTGCCAAATCGCTAAACGGGCTCAGTTGCAGGATGGTCTTTAGCCTAACCTTGGGTTAGCGGAATGCTTTGCGGCGGACCGCTTCCCACTACGTCCTGAATATCGACCGAGCCCGGAGAAATTCGCACCACCTTGTAGCGCCGGTCAATAATCTCACCTTCCCCGGCAATGAAAACGTCTTCCACCCTTGGAAAGAAACACCTTCTTCGGTTCTCCCGGCTGATTCGCGAATCCGAAAAACTTCAGGGGAATCGGAGGTTGCGCAGCCGGTGCGGGCGGCTGCCACGTCGGATCTTTCTTAGGATCTGTCTGGCCCGGAGCCAGCGGCGTGGGAATTACCGCCTCGGCCTGCGATACAAAGATGTTTCTTCCCGATCCTTCATACTTGATCTGTTCCGTGGCGGCCAGTTGCTGCAGGTGGAGCGTAGGGTCGAGGCTCTGCGGCGCATGCTCCTTTTTCCCTGACCCGGCCCCCGAAACACGGCGCCCCACCGGATGCGTGCTGGGCGGCAACGCCAGAGGCCCCGTACTAGTCGCGGTGGAAGCGATGGTCGACGATGATGGAATGAACTGGTAGGCCACCGCCAATAGCGCCACCGCTCCCAGCACCGCCGCCAGAATCGTGTTCCTCCGGTTTTCGGTTCCCAATTTCACTGCGTTCCCGCCCTCGAATATGTTTCGAGTTTCATTTGTAGCTTGATAGGGCCGGTCTGTTCGCCGCCGAGTTCGATACCGCTGATGATAAAGAGCATGTCATCGCGTTCCAGAGCATTGATGAACTTTGCCAGGGCAATGTAGTTTCCGGAGAGATCGGCGTCGATCTCAACCGGCTGCAATCGGCCAACTTCAGCTTCCCCGGCCTTGTACCTGGCCTGATTTATCGTTACCCCGTTAGCGACCGCAAGCTTCCCCAACTGAACCAGAATCTGGGAATCCCGCGTAGGGAGACGCTTTTTATAAAAATCGGCGATCTGGCCGTTCGCGGTACGCACCTTTTCCGGCATATTGCTGAGCGGTTCCACCTGGCGGGTCTTCGTCTGTAATTCGCCCCACAGTTGAGTGAGTTCCAGCCGCCGCGATTCGGTCGACCCCACCAGCGGCGAAAGCAACACTATTACTGCAACGATATCCACCGCTACCAGCACCGCCAGGGCGGTCTTCATGTTCTTCCGGGTTTGACGTAGATCTGGCATCAGAGCCCGCTCCGCTTGCTGGTTTCCGTCTTCGTGACCGGTATTGGGATGGCCTCGGGAACGTAAGTCGCGATGATGCTGAACTGAAACGGATCTCCACTGATCGCAGGCCTGAAGTTCTCAGTGACAATATGGGTCTGCGCAAACCGTCTTGAATCCTCCATGCGTCGGGCCAATTCCAAGCCGCGGTCGCGCGAATCGCCCGCGACGGACAGCTTCAACCGGAGTTGATTGTCCTCATCCAGTTCAGGCTGAATCGCAACCAGGTGGACTCTCGCCGGCATCACTTTTTCCAGATCTTCCAGAACCCGCGTCCACGAAAATGATTTCCGCTCGATCAACTCGTTGAGAAATTGCGATTGATCCCGCGTGGATCGATTCTCCGGTCGGTTCAAGAATTGTTCGGCTTGCTGGCGCTTGAGGTCGCGCTGCGCGATACTGGCTTCCAACTCGGCGATGCGGGCATGATCGCGCCGCGCCGCAAACCAACCTGAGACGGTGATCGTGAGCAATGCCAGGGTCAGGATAGCCACGGCCGCAAGCGCGGTGCCCCAACGCATCCAGAATTGCCGCGCATCTTCGTACGGCTGGCTGGCGAGATTGATATCGAGACGCATCGCTTAAAATCCTACTTACTCCAGAAGCTAAAATCACGCTCCAAAAACAGCTAAGAAATCAGCGCACCCACCACTCCCGCCATTCGCCACCGCGGTACCGAACCTCCGGTGCTGACCCCCAACTGCGACGCACTTACCAGTTCCTGCACGTCGGCGCCGGTTTGCGCGCGCAGTGCAGGCGCCGCGCTGCCCGTGTCGGATAGACCCGCAACAAATATCTTCTCGATATTCAGATGATAAGTGTCCTGAAAGAAAACGACGGACGGGTAAACGTCCTCGGCCAACTGCTCGCCGGTGATGGTTACACCACGCGTATTTTCCAGCGTGCGAAAAAGCTGCAATTGGTCCGCATTGAGGATCGCGATACTTGTGGTCCGGGCATCCACCTTTACCACCAGTGTAGGCCGCTGCCCTTCGGCCGCACCCAGCGCAGCCAGCATGGATGGCACCATCACGCCTGGGCTGAAACCTGCCTCACGGAAGGCAATCTCATAGTCCTCGAGCACGCTGGCCAATGCGACCGCGGCCACCACGCGAACCCCTTCCGAAGTCTTCTGAGCGTGGTAAGAGACTCTAGCCTTTTCTACGTCAAACGGCAGAGATTTCTTCATGCGAAATCGCACCACGCCTGAGGCTTCCTCGGAGTCGGATGGCAGTGTATCGAATTCGAGGAGCACCACGCGCACCGCCGCGTCAGGGACCACGGCAATTACATCGTGCGAACGCCCGGCCACGCTGCTTAGGGCCGCTTGCACGGCTTGGCGAACCGCGTCGCGCTGCCGCAGGTTACCCTCCACCAGGTCCGGAACCACACTGCCCGGCGCCAGTTCGCGGGCTGCGCAAGCTTCCAGACTCCGGCCATCCTCCCGTAGCCTGCCCACGAGCACGCGGTCCGCCGCAATCTCGCACGCCAGCTTAGGTTTTGCCGGATTGTTTCCAGAACTCATTTCCCCCGCTCACTCTCTTCACGATTCACAGGTCTACAATTCAAACGCCGAGCTCCGCGAAATGCAATAGCTGGAAGGGAACTTCGGCAGTGACAAGTGGACAGTGGCCAATCACTTCGAAACTAAACGAAACGGTCGCGAATCATTGATCGATCATTGTTCGTTGTTCATTGTTCACTTTCACTTACCGCATAGCCTCGATGAAGGTGACCTTATTGATCTCTTTCAAAGTGGTCAGGCCGAGCCGAACCTTATCGAGCGCCGACTCTCGCAGGAATCGCATTCCTTCCTCCCGCGCGGCGCGCCGGATCTCCGAGGTCGGCTTCTTGGCCAGAATCATCTCCCGAATCCGATCGCTTAAATCCAGCAACTCATGAATAGCGGTTCGCCCGCGGAACCCGGTTCCCGCGCACTCGATGCATCCCGGGCCTTCATACAGCGGTACCTTCGACCACTGCGCCGCATCAAGTCCGCTGGCCTCCAGCACGTCGGGAGAATAATTCACTGGTGTTCTGCAGGATTCGCAGATCAATCGCACCAAGCGCTGCGCCAGAATGCAATTTAGCGCGGAGACGAAGTTGTAGGGCTCGACGCCCATGTTCAGGAAGCGCCCAATGACGTCCACCACATTGTTGGCGTGAACCGTGGTAAAGACCAAGTGACCCGTCAGCGCGGATTGAATAGCGATCTGCGCCGTCTCCGTGTCGCGGATTTCGCCGACCATGATTTTGTCCGGGTCATGGCGCAGAATCGAGCGCAAGCCGCGGGCGAAGGTCAAACCTTTTTTCTCGTTGACGGGAATCTGGGTGATGCCGCGAAGCTGGTACTCGACCGGATCTTCAATGGTGATGATCTTGTCTTCGTCAGTCTTGATCTCATTCACCGCGGCATAGAGCGTCGTGGTTTTGCCGCTGCCCGTCGGGCCCGTCACCAGCACCATGCCATAAGGTTCTTTGATGTAGCGGCGGAACTTGCGCAGGTCGTCTTCGTCGAAGCCCACCACGTCGAGCGTGAGCGTGCGGAACTTCTCGCTCATCGATTCTTTGTCGAGCACGCGCAGCACGGCATCTTCCCCGTGAATCGACGGCATGATCGAAACCCGGAAGTCGATGGCGCGCCCGTTATACTTCACCCGGAAGCGTCCGTCCTGCGGGACGCGACGCTCGGAAATATCCAGTTCGCTCATCACCTTGATGCGCGAGATCACAGTCGAATGATGTTCCTTCCCGATCGGCGGCATGGCCTGCGTCAGCACACCGTCGATGCGGAACTTGATCACCACCGAGTCGTCGCGGGTCTCGATATGAATGTCGGAAGCTCGTCGCTGTAGCGCGGTAAAAATTGTCGTATCCACTAGCCGGATAATCGGACTCGTATCTCCGGCCGCCGTCAGCTTGTCGATAGTCAGAGTCTCTTCGGCGCCGGTGTTCTCATCTTCGCGAATAATCTGGAAGCCTTCACTGGCCTCTTCCAGAACCCGCTGCGATTGCTCCGTCTTCTTGAGGATGTCGTCAATCTGCTTCAGCGTGGCGACTTTGGTTACGATCCGCTTCTGCAGCAGCAGGCTGATCTCATCGATCATCATGAGCTGGCTCGGATCGGCGATCGCGATCGCCAGCTTGCCGTCCGCAGTCTCTTCCAGCGGAACAAATTTGTAGCGGAACATTAACTCCGGGGAGAACTTCTTGAACAGCTCATGATGAAGCTGGAAGTCAGCGAGATCGACAAACTCGCAGCGATAGCGCCGCGCCACGTCCTGAGCGCGTTCCAGGTCGGTGATCGGATTGCCCGTCGTCACCACCTGCCCGCCATTCTCACCGTGTACAAAAAGTGACTTCTTTTCCGCCATCGCCATTTCTCACTGCTCCACTTTCATGCCAGTTTCCAAATCAGTGGACTCCCAGAGTGAAGATCGGCAAATACAGCGAAATCAACACTCCACCCACAAATACCGCCATTACCATTAGAATCAGCGGCTCGATCAGCGCCATGGAAGCATTTAAAGCTGTCTGTACGTCCTCTTCGTAGAATTCCGCCACGGAATTCAGCATCGCCGGCAATGCCCCCGTCGACTCGCCCACCTCAAGCATCTCCACCGCGAGGTCGGGAAATATACCCTGTTCCTCCAGACTGTTCGCCAGCCCTTGCCCTTCCCGAACCCTCGTGCTCGCCCGCATGACCCCCTTCAGAATGCGACGGCTGGTCATCGAACTGCCCGCCGTCTCCATCGACGGAACCAGTGGCAATCCACCCTGCAGCAGCGTCGCAAGCATCCGAGAAAACGTCGCCACCTGGTGTTTCAGCCGGATATCCCCCAGCAAGGGCAGACTCAAAATGACCCGGTCGATCTGATCGGCACCGCGATCTGTCTTCCGCCATTGCCAAAAAATAAATCCCCCCAGAACGAATCCCACCACCAGGAAGGGAAAGTATTTCTGCGCGTTCTGGCCTACCGCCAGCATAAACAGTGTGATGGCCGGCAGTTTCGCATCGAGACTCTCAAACAGCTCGGCAAACTTCGGCACCACATAGGTGAACAGAAACATCACCATGATCGTCACCACGGTCACCAGCAGCGTGGGATAAATCAGGGATACGAAAAGCTTCTTCCGGAACGTCATCGCCAGTCGCTGGAAGTTGATGTACCGGGTCAATACTTCGTCGATATTTCCGCTCTTCTCACCCGCCATCAGGGTGGTAGTGTAAATCTTGGGAACCATGCTGTGTGTGGCAAAGGCATCGGAAAGCAGCTCTCCGCCCTTCACCCGCTCCCGCACGTTCTCCAGAATCTGCTGCAGATGGCGGTCTCTCTGCCGCCTGATCAGCAAATCGAGCGAGTTCAAAATCGGCAATCCTGCCTTGAGCAGCGTTAGGAACTGCTGGTTAAATACCAGAAACGAACTCTGCTTCAGCTTGCGCCCGCGGCGTAACGAAAACCCGCCGGATAGCACCCCCTGCGGCTTCACCCAGTAGACGAGGTATCCCTGCGAGGCAAAGCGGTCGCGCACCTCGGCCACCGAATAGCCCTGCTCCACCTGCTGGTGCATCCGCCCCCGCTCGTCCGCGAGTTTTACGACAAACTCCGCCATTTACTTGGATTTCGCTTTCCCGCCCGGCAGGCAACCCTCTCGGCTCAGTCTAACATTCCGGCTCACCATCTCAATCGCCGATCGTTCGAACGCCCCGCATTTCAAGTATCGCAGGTAACCGCCATCTTAAGGCCCCGCCTCACCCTGGACTGTCTCCGTCCCAGCCGGCGGGCTAAACTTGAACTTCCCATCGGGGATCGCCGCGTTCTCCTTCTGATCGCTAAATCGATACTCTGTCGTGGACCCATCGACCTCGTTGATCATGATCCGCGCGATCCGATGGTCCGGCGTGATTTCCACCAAAATCTCGCTCACCCGATCGGCCATAGCCTGCGGCACCCCCCGCAACACCACGTCCCCCGCACCCAGGGGAGCCACGTCTGGTGCCAGCGACAGCCCCTGCAACTCCTTCTCCAGCTTGCTCTTGCCTAGCAAAAATGCAAGTGGAGAGCGAATATCGTCCAGCTTCCGCGCCTCAGTCTTGCGCGCCTGCCGGTCGTCCGGGACGTAAAACCACGCATCTCTCCCATCACTCACAAAGAGCTTCTCCCTGGGAGAACGGTATTCCCACCGCATCTTGCCAGGTTTTTTAAGCCCCCCCTTCGCGAGCCAAAGCGTCCCCGCCTCGGTCCGCTCCACCCCCGATCCGCGATAAACCTCCGTAAACTCCGCCTGCAGGCTCCGCAGGTG
>DATNKA010001060.1:0-16350 GCA_035603655.1 Candidatus Acidiferrales bacterium
GACTCTGACGTTTATCGTATCGACGTCGCTACAGGCAAGTTGGACAATCTCACTCCCCACCAAGGCGATGTCGTGAACACTGTATCGTCCTTGTCTCCTGATGGCAAAACTCTGCTAGTCACTTCGAACGAAAAAGGTGGATACGACAACGTCGCATTATTAGATGTGGCCAGCAACCAGCTAACCTGGGTCACCAACCTGAAGTGGGAAGCTAGCGCCGGAGAATTTTCTCCCGATGGCAAGAGTTTCACTTACACTCTGAATGCCGACGGCCGCACCGACATTTATGTCGTGGATCGCAACTCGGGCCGGGCCACGGTGCTGCGATTTGCCGCAGGCATCACGGTTCCCGTCGGCAATCCGCGGGCCTACTCGCCCTCGGGTGATCGCCTGCTGATTTCGCACCAGAGTTCGACCGAGCCCGCTGACTTGTGGGTCTATGACATGGCGGCTCACACATCGCGGCAGTTAACATTTTCGGCGCCGGGCAGCTTGAACCCCTCACGCCTGCCAGCGTCGCAGTTAGTGCACTACAAGACATTCGACGGAAAAACGATTAGCGCGTTTCTCTGGGTGCCGTTCAATCTCAGACGTGACGGAACCAACCCCGGGGTTGTGCTTCCGCACGGCGGCCCTACGGGGCAGACGGTAGACAGTTTCAACAAGGCCGCTGCCGCTCTCGCATCTCGTGGCTACGTTTGCATTGCGCCCAATGTTCGTGGCTCGACCGGCTACGGAATGGAATTTCAGCGGGCGAATTACAAAGATCTCGGCGGCGGCGACCTACAGGATGAAGTCTACGGCGCGCATTTCCTAGCCGCCACCGGCTATGTCGATCCGGCGAAGATCGGCATTACCGGCGGCTCTTATGGCGGATACATGGCCATGATCGCCATCGGTCGAACGCCAGACGTGTGGGCGGCGTCAGTCGAACTTTTTGGCATCACGAACTGGCTTACTGAACAGGAGCACGAAGAACCCGCGCTTCAGCAATACGATCAGTCGATCCTGGGAGATCCTTTGAAAGATCGCAAGTCTTATGAAGATGCCTCGCCCATCAAGTATTTCAAGAATGCCAAAGCTCCTCTGCTGATCCTGCAGGGAGCGAACGACATTCGTGACCCCAAAGAGGAGGCGGAGCAAGCGGAAACGGTTCTCAAGAAGGAAAGCAAGATCGTGGACGCACACTACTATCTCGACGAAGGTCACGGCTTCGCGAAGCGCGAGAATCAGATTGACGCCATGCAAAGAACAGTCGATTGGTTTGATCGCTATCTGAAGAACGAACAGTGACCAGAAGGTGTAGCTAACCAAAGCCGCTTGGTGTTTTTAGGCGGCGCGTCTCTTCTTTGCATCACGCAAAAGGGGGAGCACGATAACTGCGTTAACACGCGATAGCGTTCATTGACTCATTGACTACATTGACTCGACGCAAGCGCGTGAATCTTCGCAAGAAGCTCCCGCGCATCCTCGAACGGGCAGCCCATACGGGTGTCAAACTCGCCCCTGAGATCAATGCCATTGCAGACTTCGTTCAGCGCGTTGTTGATGATATCCAGTTCGTTTTTTGTGAGTTCAACCGTCATGCCCCTACCTCAACCGCATTATGCTCCTTGCTGCGGTCCCCGCCGTAACTGTTGTAAGCAGACATCTGAGTAACTTTGTCAATAGTTTTTTATGTCGCCGAATTAAGTTCTCACATAAGAATTCACAACTATTTCACAAGGTGGCCGCAGTAACTGTGAGGACAGAGGTCAGCCGCGCCTGGCCAGTGCCGCCAGATACTTGTTCTCGTCATAAGCTACTCGATCATGCCAGCATCGAAATAGGATGCGAATCCATTTGAAGGCCAAGGCGCGCACACAGCCGCGTGGTGGTCTTTGCCTCGGCCGCGCTGTTGCTGGTAGTAGGCGCGTGCCCACGTCGACTGTGACATCGAGTGTCCCGCCCATTCATGAAAACTTTGCCGCAGAAACTTGGGGCAGGCCCAGCGGAAATGAACCCACTTCTTCTTTCCGCTCTTCTCCATCACCGGTGCGATCCCACTATGCTTCTGTACCTCCTCGGCGCCTGCGCGTGAAGTCGGTGGCGACTACTTCGACGCGATTCAACTGGACAAAGATCGCCTTGGCATTTGCGTGGGCGATGTCGCCGGAAAAGGAATCACCGCCGTGCTCGTGGCGAATCTTCAGGCATCCTTTCGCACCTTCGCCACCAGCGAGGCATCGCCTCAGGTGGTCTGTACCAAACTGAACAAGTTCCTTTGTGCAAACATCGCTTCGGGAAAGTTTGTAACTTTCTTCTACGCGGTGCTCGACGCCGAGGCACGCACGCTCACCTACGAGAATGCCGGACACTCACCCGGACTTCTGTTACGGAGCAACGGCACAACAGAATCTTTGCCAGGAGGAGGAGCAGTGCTGGGTGCGTTGCCGGACTGGACCTACCAGGACTACACCGCGCAACTGCAACCGCGCGACCAACTGTTGCTCTCAACCAACGGCATCACGGAAGCCGAGAACGCCCAACTCGAAGAGTTCGGCGTGGAGCGCCGCTGGAAGCCGCTCGCGGACGCAACGGAAGCGCGCTCGAAGTTCAACGCGCGATCATGCAGCAGGTGACGGCCTTCTGCGGTGGGAATTTCCGCGACGACGCAACCTTACTTGTTCTACGAATCTCTTGAGCGACGTCGGGAACCCACGCGCCGACCTCCAACAATCACGCGGCCATCGCTCAGTTGTTGAAACCAGTAAGATAACCGGCCAATGTGCGCTCATTTTTTCGGTGGGAGTAGCATTCTTATCGCACCATTTGTGAAATAGAGCAACCCCACTTTCACCCGGAGTGACGGCGTGTCTGAAACAAGACGATTTTTGCCGAGACTTGTGCCCAGAAGATCATTTTCCTCTCCAAGCAAAAAGCTCAACCGAAGGAGGAGCAACTCAGCTCTTTTTGCATCTCGGTCACTCAGATTGGCCGGTCGAGCACTCAAAACCCGCTCGTCAGGCCGCAATAATCATTCACAAAGCCAAGTCTTATCGTTTCGATACTTGACGAGGAAGTTTGCTGCGAGATGCTCCCCACCAAAGTCCATTTCGTATTTTCCTGAAACATGTTTGTCTTTAGGTCCCGCCTTATCCAGCCAGATTCGTGCGTGAGTTGCGGCCTCACATTTTCCTATGGATGTGCATCGTTCCGCATATACGTCTTCCCAAACTTCCTGCGGGCGGTAATTCCACCAAGAGAAATGTTGGCGCAAATTTAAATTGATCTTCTGCTTAGAAGGTAGGCCCTCAACTTTGAAGAGATAAAAAGAGGCTCCATCGCAGTGAGGCGAGAACCACCCGGAGGCATCTTTCGCGGCCATCAAGGTTGAGGGACAGGCTTGAAGCAGGAACGCTGCAAACAAAAGCTGGAGCACAGGCGATGCGGGGCGTGTAGGCATTAGCTCGGAAGAAATTGTAGCGGATAGTTGACGCTAACAGGCGCACATTGAGGGGACTCCAACCCAATCCTGAGAATGGTTTGGTCCAGCTTCTAGTGCGGCAGAGTTCGCATGTCCTCGGCGAAATTCCACAATGCGGAGGAATCCTCGCGGGTTGGCGCTTTCAGCGAACTTCGGATGTCGAGCGCGAAGCGGGCAGCGTCCTCCGGCTTCCAGCGTTTCTGCAGCACGCCTTCGCGTAAATATCTGAGCTGCTGGAGTGTGGTGTTCGATGCGCCAGCGTAACGGTCAACCTGTCGCAAGAAGAAGTCAAAGAGCGGGTGCGGGAGACGGAAGGTGTCGGGAACATCCTTGCGGCTGTATTCGTATATCCGCTTCTGCCGCCAGGGATCGAAGGCGCGGGTACCGAAGAAATCGGCTTCCGAAAGGAAGATTTGCGTTGTGGGAACCACGATGCGCAGTTCTTGGCCTTTGGGTGAGTGCAGCACCCAGACAGCGACGGTGTGATTCGAATAAGGCCAAAAGAGACCCGCACCCCGGACCCCCGCTCTTCTCATCAGGAACGCATAGAGCGCCGATAATTCATCGCACTCGGCGTCGGCGGTCGGCATAAGCGGCGAAGGCGACTGGAGGGCGCGCCACTGCTGCCACACATAGTCAGAGTTAGGATCATGGTTGGTGATGGTCCAGTGGAGGTTCCAAAATCCGGCGTCACGGGTGGCTTCATAAAGCAGCCTCGACAGTACGTAATCGGAATAGCGAAGCGTTTCTGGGGGCAATTTTTGGGCGGTGGTAAACGATTCAAAGCCCATTCGCATGCCGGAGGAGTTTTCGAGGATCTTTGCCTTGCCCTGCATGGCAATGATCAACTGGAAAGCTCTGGAGAAGTTAGGTCAGCCGCATTCAGGCTGGCTGAGGCAACCAGCAGGACTGCAAGTACACGTGCAGCCGCGACTCTCATGATGCTATAGACACCGCTGCATGGCATGGGGTGCCAGCTTTCTGACGCCACGTGGCTGAAGACACCTGGTTTCAGTGACGCCGTATCGCCAGCGGCGCTTAGCAAACGAAAGAACTTTTGGTACTGAGAGGCCAACTTATAGACCCGAATTGAGAGAACTGATCAACTCGTGGAGTATTGGGCAAACCGCAACTGCCGCTATCAGGTCATGTCACAAGCTTGCGCTGTCCGTTCGCCCGTCAGCTGGGTGTTGAGTGTAATTGATTCCATAACAATGCCGGCTCCCAGGCCCGAGTAAACTTGGTGGTGCCAAAACCAACCATGAAGGCTCGGGTAGAAAGGAGCCGGACCATGATTATTATAGGATGCGATTATCACCCGGGTTTCCAGCAAATTGCGTTTGTAGATACCGAGACGGGAGATTACGGAGAGCAACGATTAGGGCACAGTAGGTCTGCTCCGTTCAGGTTGACAACCTATTTTTGCTGACGGGGCTGATAGCCGAGAACTGACAGCTATTTCTTCGCAAATTCGCTACGGTGGCGACTATAAAAGATGTAGATCAGCAGGCCAAGGCCTAGCCAGAGCACGAACCGGAGCCAGGTGATGACGGTAAGTCCGGTCATGAGGCCGCCGCAGAGGATGATTGAGATCAGCGGAAACCATGGAACAAACGGGACTCGGAACGCGCGCTTGCGATCAGGCTGCCTGCGGCGCAGGATGATGACGCCGAGCGAGACCAGGACGAAGGCGAAGAGCGTGCCGATGTTGGCGAGATCGGCGGCATCACCAATGTCGACGAGGCCTGCGGGAATTCCTACGGCGAAACAGGCGATCCAGGTGGACCAATGCGGCGTCTTGTATTTCGGGTGTACCGCGGAGAATAGCTTGGGCAGCAAGCCATCGCGCGACATGGCGTACCAGATGCGTGCCTGGCCATACTGAAACACGAGTAACGAAGAGATCATGCCGGTCAGCGCTCCGATCACGATGACCGAGCGGAAGAGCGGGTGCACACCCAGATATTTCATCGCGTAGGCGACGGGCGCTTCGGCGGCTGCACCGGACACGAAGGTTGTGTATTTCATCATGCCCAGCAGGACGACGGCAACGCCGACGTAGAGCAGCGTGCAGACCACCAGCGACATGATGATGCCGAAGGGCAAGTCTTTTTGCGGATTACGCGATTCCTCGGCGGCGGTGGAGACCGAATCGAAGCCGATGTAGGTAAAGAAAACGATGGCCCCTCCGGTAACGATTCCAGCGAAGCCCGAAGGCGCGAAGGGCGTCCAGTTCGCGGGCTTCACCAGCATTCCTCCGACTACCAGGAAGGTCAGGATGGCGCCGATTTTGACCGCCACCATGATGTTATTGGTTTCCGCCGACTCCTTCACTCCGCGCACCAGCAGGAGCGTGAGAACGAAGACGATGAGGAAGCCGGGGAGATTGAAATAGGCGCCCGTCCATTGGCCGCCGGCCCAGACCGGACTCGCGAATTTTTCCGGCAAGTTGACGCCGAATACCGCCAGTTGCGCTTTGGTATAACCGGCAAAGCCAACCGCGACTGCGACGTTCGAGACTACGTATTCGAGGATGAGATCCCAGCCGATAATCCAGGCAAAAATTTCCCCGAGCGTGGCGTACGAGTACGTGTAAGCGCTGCCCGCAATGGGAATCATCGAAGCGAGTTCGGCATAGCAGAGACCGGCGAAGCTGCAGGCGATCGCCACCAGGAGAAACGAAACCGCAATCGATGGCCCGGCGGGCGGGCGCCCATGCATGAGCGCTCCCGCCGTGCTGCCGGTGCGCAGTAAATTCACGATTACGTCGAGCGCCTGGGCATGCAGGATGGATGGGGCCTGAAAATATTCACCCGCTGCCGCGGTGCCGGTAAGAATGAAAATTCCCGAACCAATAATGGCGCCGATGCCCAGGGCGGTAAGCGACCAGGGGCCAAGAGTTTTTTGCAGCCGCTGGCCGGGGGCTTCGGATTCCAGGATGAGCTTGTCGATCGACTTGCAGCAGAAAAGCTGATTGTCTGATGTGCGCACCGGTTGGACGGGTTCCGTGGATGATTGGGGCAAGAAGTAATTGTCTCCTCAGAGCGGAATCGGGCATGGACCGCAAATCTTCGTTTAGCGTTTTTTCGACGGTCAACGATCCATGCCCGGATTGCCTTAAGCTAGCCGCTTACCGCTTCGACTGGCCACGAGCCAATTTCTTCACCTTGCGTTTTTTTGAACCGCGGGCGTAATCGCGAGGCTTCTTTGGCTTCTCTGCTTTGGCCTTCTTGCGCGCGGTGCGTTTTGATTTCTTGCGTTCTTCTTTAGTGAGCTCTGCTGTGTTTGCCATGAATGCGATTTAGCTTCTCCTAAGTTTGCTCGATCCAATTTTCGGTTAATCAAATTTCGGTTAATCGTTAATCAAAGACAACCTGCGAACTGCCTCGCCGCGCTCGGCAGGAGAGCCGGGGCGGCTATCCCTGCGAATTCCTAAGCCCGCTCCAGTTGCGCGTATTTCTCCACCAGCTTCTTCAAGCCGAAGCGAGGAAATTGTACAGTAATCTTGGCTTCTTCGCCTTCTCCTTCTCGCTGGTAGACGGTGCCTTCGCCGTATTTCGGGTGGCGAACTTTCTGGCCGGGGCGGAAGCCACGCATGCCGGTAGGCGCTGCGAGCGGAATTTTGGGGACGGTAAACTTCTTACCACGACTGGCGAAAAACTCGGCTATGTTCTCGATGGAGTTGTAGGGCTGGGCTGGAGCCGTGGGCTTTTGGCGGGCTGCCGGGACGCCGTTGTGCTTCCAGCTTGCGCTTTGGTCTTCGTCTTCGTAGGAGTAGTGAGTGTCGGCGGCCTCGTAGGCTGAGGAACTACGCCCCGATGGACGGGAAAGAGTGCCCGTCCCCATACGATCGGTCCGCACATTGGTCATGCGGCGGCGACCTAATTCTTCCATGAGCGGCGCGGGAACTTCTTCGAGGAAACGCGAGGGGACGCTGGCTTCGGGCAGATCTGTTCCGTATCTGCGGCGGTAGACGGCGCGGGTCAGGATGAGCTGGTCCATGGCACGGGTCATGCCCACGTAGCAAAGTCGGCGCTCTTCTTCGACTTCTTCGGGCTGGAGCATGGTGCGCGAGTGCGGGAACAATCCTTCTTCGAGGCCGCTGAGAAAAACCAGCGGGAATTCGAGGCCTTTGGCAGCATGCAGACTCATGAGTGTGATCTGCGCGCGCTCGTCGTAGTCGTCAGTGTCGGCTATGAGCGCGGCGTGATCGAGGAACTGATCGAGCGATTCACCACGGTCACGGGAGTCGGCGGCGGCATTGACCAGTTCGCGAAGATTTTCGATTCGGGAGAAGGCTTCGGGAGTGTCCTCGGCTTCGAGGAGCCGGATGTAGCCGGTGCGATCGATCAGGAACTTGAGCAGGTCGGCCGTGCTAACGGTGGGAAGGGGAAATGAATCCGCGTCAGAAGTCGGAGGTACCGCCGCCAGCGGAGTGTCCGAGCGCTCGTCGTTTTCCATGATCGTCGGTTCCACGTCAGCGTTTTCGCGGGTTGCGGCGACCTCGTCAGTGCCGGTGTAGGCGCCGCCGAAATCGAATGCGCTGTTTTCGAATTCGCTGGGATTGAAGTCGGCCGCGTCGTCCGGGGCGGCGGCAGCGAGCCGGGCTTCGCCCAGCTGGACCGCCGAGCGCGGCAGTTCCCACCCGGGCTGAGGTGCTTCCGGCATTTGCTCGGGCGATTCGCCCGAGTCCACGCTCTCTTCGAGATGCTCGACAAATGTTCCTGCCAACATCGCCTGGGCGTCCACGATCAGGTGCTGGAAACTCTTGAGAGCTGACAGCGCGCGCGGCGGCAGAAGCTGGCGGCGGATTGCTTCGCCTAAAGCGCCCCAAAGGGACAGGCCTGTCTCCAAAGCGAGGCCCTCGATCGTGTCGATCGTACCTTTCCCGATGCCGCGGGTCGGGGTGTTGATTACGCGCAGAACCGAGATCGAGTCATCCGGATTCTGGATGACTTTGAGGTAGGAGATCATATCTTTGATCTCGGAGCGCTCGTAGAAAGAAAATCCGCCGACTACTTTATATTTGAGGCCGTAGCGGCGCATCGCCTCTTCGAACAAGCGCGACTGTGAATTGGTGCGGTAGAGAACCGCGGCGCGTGGAGTCTCGCCCCGCTGGGCAGCCTCGCGCAAATATTTTGCGACATGATCGGCGGCAAAGAGCGCTTCGTTTTCGCCGTCAGGGGCTTCGTAGTAGCCGATCTTCGTACCGCCCTGGCGCGAGGTCCAAAGATTCTTGCCCTTGCGGCGGATGTTGTTTGCGACCACGGACGACGCGGCCTGGAGAATATTCTGCGTGGAGCGGTAGTTCTGTTCGAGGCGAATGATCTTGGCCTCGGGAAAGTCCTTCTCGAATTCGAGAATGTTGCGAATATCGGCGCCGCGCCAGGAATAAATCGATTGATCTTCATCGCCGACGGCGCAAACGTTGTGGCGCTCGCCCGCCAGCATCCGCATGAGTTCGTATTGCGGGCGGTTGGTGTCCTGATATTCGTCGATCAGCAGATATTGGAAGCGGCGATTGTAATATTCCCGAACCTGCGATGCGGTTTTGAGAAGACGGGTGGCTTCGAGCAGCAGGTCGTCGAAGTCGAGAGCATTGGCTTTGCGCAGTTCCTTGCGATATTCCTCGAACAGGTGAGCGATCTTTTCGGTCTTGGGGTCGGCCGATTGCAGGTAAAGCTCCTGCGGGTCGAGCATGTGATTCTTCGCCCAGGAGATGCGCGACAGTACGGTGCGCGGCGTGAGTTGCTTGTCGTCGAGGCCGAGGCGCTTCATGATTCCTTTGACCACGGATTGCTGGTCGCTCTCGTCGTAGATAACGAATTTCTTGGTGTGGCCGATGGGCGGCTGGCCGGGAGTAGCGGAGGGAATCCGCAGGGCTTCGATATCGCGGCGAAGAACGCGCACGCAAAAAGAATGGAATGTGGAGATGACCGGCTTGGCGATGCTCAGTCCGCCGACAAGTTTCTCGACGCGCTCGCCCATTTCCGCGGCAGCCTTGTTGGTAAAGGTCATCGCCAATATGGACTCTGGCATCACTCCCGCGCGCTCGATCAGGTAGGCGATACGATACGTGATAACGCGCGTCTTCCCGCTCCCCGCGCCGGCGAGGATCAGCACCGGCCCTTCAGTGGTTTCGACGGCCTCGCGCTGCTGCGGGTTCAGTTGATCGAGAAAAGACAATGCGGAAGTGGCTCCGGAGCTGATAATTCGATTTTACAGGGGAACGAGAATGTCGGGCGGAGCGAATGGCGATTTCGATCGGGGCGCACCTGGACGGAAATCCTGCGCCCGAGAAGGCGCAGTAGTCCGGCGTCCGCGAATGAGTTTGCGCCGCCAACCATAACGCCAGCAATAACAATAACAATGACGTTGGATTCGTCCAGCGGACTCCGATACTCGGGATCGAGCGGGCAATGACTTTTGTCGGGAAAGTCAGCTTGCTCAGATCGGCATAAAAATTTTCTATCGGTTAGAGACGAAAGTTAGCCCACGCAGGGCTGGTTTCTGCTATATGATTCGGGAATATTTTTGCTGTCTCTTGACGGGTCGACCTCGACCTGCATTGCCTTGAGCCGATTCGCAACCGCTTTTAAAGTTCCGTCCCCAAGGAGAAGCCTTGATCGAAGAGACGAAAAGAATTTCTTTCCATCGGTGCTGTTCTGATGATTTACCGGTCCGGTGGCTGTGCAATGTGGTCCTTTTCTCCGCCGTGCTCACGACCATCGTTCTTCCAGTCCGTGCGGCCGATGGTCAATTCATCCCCAACAACATCCCCGCATATGTTGCTTCCGCCAAGAATCTGGGTGCGGCCGATCCGTCCCAGACCATCGAGGTAAGCATCTGGTTGAACCCGCACAATCGCGCCGCGCTGGATGCGCTGGCGAGCAGTCTTTACAACCCCAAATCATCCAACTATCGCCACTGGCTGAAGGGTTCCGACATCGCTTCCCGGTTTGCGCCCCCGGCGGCGGAAGCCAAGACAGTTCAGGACTTTTTCGAGTCGAACAACTTGAAGGTCGTCAGTGTCGGCCCCAACAATTTCTATGTTCGGGCGCGAGGCACAGTCGCCGCTGTCGAGAGCGCTTTTCACGTCCAACTGAACAATTACCAGGTGGACAGCCAGGTGCTGGTGGCAAACGCCAGCGATCCATACGTAAGCGGGCCCGCCGCAGCCCTCGTGCAGGCTGTCTCCGGACTCGACAGTGGGGGGTTCGGGCATCCTCTGGATCTACGTCCCGCCAGCCTGTCTCCCGCCACGCCGTTCGCTCCGGAAAATCTCGGCCGTGCGGCGTCCGCGGCCGATGCCACCTTCTTCCAGTCGGTTTGCTTCACCGGACCGACGACGGAGAACCACACGACTTACGGAACCTACCCGAAAGCCACCTATAAGGGCAACGGCTACTACTCGCCCACACCCGGGTGCGGTTACTCACCCGCGAACATTTACGGCGCATACAACCTCAACGGCCTGTACGCCGAGGGCTACAACGGCACGGGACAAACCATTGTCATCATCGACTGGTGCGGTTCGCCCACCATTCGGCAAGATGCCAATGTCTTTTCTGAACGATTTGGCCTGCCGGCCCTGACAGCGTCAAACTTTAACATCATCAATGTGGGTGGACCATCCGCTTGTTCGGGGGTGGACATGGAGATCAACCTTGACGTGGAGTGGAGCCATGCCATCGCTCCCGGCGCAAAGATCGACTTGCTGGTGCCGCCCACGGCGAATTTCGAGGACGTCGATGAGGCCGTGTACTATGCCGCGAATTACGGGCTGGGCAACGTGATCTCGGGCAGCTACGCCTCGCCGGAATTCTTTGTCTCTCAAGCCGAACTGAGCAAAGAGAATCTGATCTCGGAAATCGCTGCAGTTTCGGGCATCGCAACCAATTTTGCCTCTGGCGATAGCGCCACCTACTTAACTGATCACATCCCGCTAACCGTCAGCGTGCCGGCAGATCTCCCCTACGCTACCGGAGTGGGCGGAGTAAGCCTGGCCCTGAATTCCGATAACTCTATCGCCTTCCAGACCGGATGGGAGAGCCAAGTGTCGGTCCTGGTCGATGCCGGAGTGATTTACGACCCGCCTCGTCCGCTTAACTTCTATGGCTTTGATGGCGGGGCCGGGGGCGGACCCAGTGCATTCTTCGCCAAGCCGGCTTTTCAAAAGGGGGTTCCGGGAAAGTACCGCCAAGTGCCTGACGTCTCGTGGCTGGCCGATCCTTTTACCGGGGGGCTGGTCTTGATCAGCGAGCCAACCCAGTTGCCCGAGCAGATTTGGTACGCAGTGGGTGGAACCAGCCTATCGACTCCGATGTTCTCCGCATTGTGGGCCATTGCCAATCAGGAGGCAGGGACGGCGCTCGGCCAGGCCGCACCCTACCTGTATTCCATGCCGTCGACAACCATCACCGATATTGTCCCCTACCTCCCCGGGCACGATGTCACCGCGGTCATTCAGGATTCGAGTACCGTAACCCATAGCTACAATCCCTCGGAAACGCTGGAAGTCCTCGAGCCCCTGTTCGGGGAGTTCTACAGCGCGATCTGGGACGATCCAGCCGCAGAAAATACGGCGCTAACCGTCTCGTTCGGCCAAAACTACTATCTGAAAGTAGGAGTTGGTTGGGACGACGTGACCGGGGTGGGGACGCCGAATGCGCAGGCATTTGCAGATTGGTTCGCACCGAGCGCAGCGAAGAAGTAGATCGGCGGCGATGAAACCTCAGTAGTTCTGTATGGACTGCTGGGGTTTTATTCGCTGCCCGCTTGCTCTTACACCCACGCGCTCATCAGGTGTCCCAGGCTTCCGCGCACCAGCAATCCGTCGCTGCGATTGTTGAAATAGCGGGCGTTGATTTGTTTGCCTTGCAGCAATTCGGTGCGACGGAATCCCAGACTCTTCAACTCGTCTTGCAGTTTGCCGGGATCGAAAAATAGCTGGAAAGGCTCTCCGGCTGCGGCCACACGCTTGGAGAGGGCATCCAGGGCCTGTCTTTGCCCTGGATTCAGTAGCGCAGGATCGACCGCGAAATCGAATACCACCCCGCTGCCCGGCAGCATGCTGGCAATAAAACTCAGGGTTGTCATGCAGGCGTCATAGGTAAGGTAAGGAGTTACGCCCAGCCAGGAAAAAAATGCGGGCGATTTGATGTCGAGTCCGGAGTGTTGAAGGCCATCGGCAAGTGTCTGTTTTTCGAAGTCGATCGGGACGAAGTTCAGGGACGGTGGGGTCGGAATGAGCGCGGCCTGCAACTGCTCGCGCTTCCAGGCTTGGGTTGATGGGTGATCGACTTCGAACACACGCAGCCCAGGATGAGGATTGCGATAGGCAAAAGTATCGAGTCCCGCGCCGAGGACAACATATTGAGTTACACCGTGAGCGACGGCCCGCGCCAGTTCGTCTTCGGCGTAGCGGCTGCGGGCCGCCATGAATGCACGGAAGGCGCGGGAGAAAGCGTGGTGCTCTTTGGGATTGGATCGAAGATCGTCTGCGGCCTCAGTGCCGATGATCCGCAGGGCGAGAGGATCGTCGAGAACCTTGGGTTGATCCAACAGCTGGTGCGCGGCCCGGCGAATCGCTACCCTATGCGCAGTCTTGCTGAATTTGCCTTCTTGCATTTTCAGATTCGATCAGACCAGCTGTGCTCAGTGCTAACGACGCAGTTCCGCCCACGCCGCTTTGCATTCCTCGCAAGGGCAGACCTCGCGCAAAAATTTCCAGGAATAAATGCCGAGATCGTGGTCGTCGTTCCACGCGAACCGGATTGCATATTTTCCAATCGCTTCGGCGGAAACGGGTTTGGCCGCGGCTTTGAACATGGGCAGCATACCCGGAGCTAGTCTTGGCGCCTCGCCGGGCTTACGGCCGGATTTGTCGCGCTCTTCGTTGCACATGGCGCACGGGCAGGCGTCACGGAGATAGACAAAACCGTAGTGAGAAACGTGGCCGTCTTTCCACTCGATGTCCACCCCATTGCCGCTGGTGAGATTGACCTTCACCGACTTGGGATCTGTGGCCGCCGTGGGGGTCTGAAGCGGGGACTGCATGGATTTCAGTATCGCACAGTGAATGCGCGGGTTCGGCCGGCTAGCGAGTCGTGGTGGTGGTACTACTACTAGTACTGGCTTTCGGACTGGTCGCCACTCCGATGGCCAAGCCTCCGATGGCTCCGGCCAGAATTCCCATCAAAGCCAAGACCAGTGCGCTTTCGACCAAAGTGGTATTTCCACGACTCGACATATATTCTCTCCTGGTTCTGCTTTAAAGCCCGCAACCAGTTTACCTTCTCCGGCTAGACTTGGGTAGGGTTGGTAGTGCCTCGGTTTGAAATTCATAGTCTGAGGAATCGAGATGATGGCCGACAGCTACATGCCGAAACCCGGCAAGCGCGGCCCTACAAAGAGAAGTAGTCGGGCGGTTTGTTTTCTGAAAGTATGGCTATCATGGGATCGATTTCAAGGGCCATAGATAAACTCCCACCATGGGTAAAGTTCATTCTTATGGTCTTCGCGGTCCTGGGGAGCGTTTATTACATCGCCCACTACGGCTTCTTCTCTTTTCTGTTGCACATGATCTTCAGTCCCGTCCCTAATTCAAACTGAGGCACTACCGTAGACTAACCGTAGACTTGAGCGAATTGTCGGCGGGGGCAGAATCCGGTAGAATAGTAACTTCGCTTAGAGCCTGTGAAAGGATGTATCGCCGTCATGGCACAACAGTGTGATATCTGCGGCAAGAAGCCGCAATCAGGAAACCGCATCAGCCATGCCCACAACGTCACCAAGCGGCGCTGGAACGTGAATTTGCGCCCCGTCCACGCCCGTGTGGGCGCTACCACCAAGCGCATGCGCGTGTGCACCTCCTGCATTCGCAGCGGCAGAGTGGTCAAGGCATAATCGCCGCTGAACTTACCCGCCAGCGACTTTTGGATTTCTTGGTTTTCCGACTAAGCAATTCATTGGCGAGTTGTGTTTGCTCGGCGGTGATCTCTATTGCACGCCTAGCAGCTGTATGTCAAAGATCAAAGTCGCGTTGGGAGGGATCGGGCCGCCCGGAGTGCCCTCGGAGCCGTATCCGAGGTCCGGAGGGATGCGCAACTGACGCTTGCCGCGAACTCTCATTCCCGCGACGCCCTCTTCCCATCCCTTAATAACCTCACCGTTCCCGATCCTGAAATCGAAAGGCGTGCCCGCGTCTACGGAACTGTCGAACTTCTTGCCATTGGTGAGCCAGCCGGTGTAGTGCACCCGGACACGGCTGCCTTCTTTTGCGACCTCGCCGGTGCCCATGCGGATATCCCAGTAGATCAGGCCAGAAGGCGTTTTCACCCCCTCGCCGGTCACTTTGGTGGGAGCGTTGGTGTTGGGGCGCACGTCCACGGCCGTTTTTGCCGGTGCGGTCTGGGCTAGGACGAACACTCCGGTCAACGCCAGCATGATCGCCACCGCTACGAAGTATTTTGTCATTCTCAGCTCCTTGAGGAACCATGTTAAACAAAGCGGGCACAGGCGTATATGGAGTCAGTGCGCATTCCGGTTATGCCGCTGTCAAGGCTTTTTTATTCCAGCGCGATCACATCGATTTCAACTGAGACATCTTTCGGCAGTCGCGCCACTTCTACCGTGGAGCGCGCCGGCGGAGCCGAACTGAAATATTTGCCATAAACCTGGTTCATGGCTGCGAAGTCATTCATGTTCTTGAGAAAGACGGTGGACCGAACGACCTTGCCCAGTCCGCTGCCCGCGGCTTCCAATATCTCCGACAGATTGCGCAGCACGCGCTCGGTTTGTGCGGCTACATCTCCAGCGATGACTTGCTGGGTTGATGGATCAATGGCAATCTGGCCGGAGGTGAACACGAATCCGTTAGCCTTGATGGCTTGCGAGTAGGGGCCGATGGCCTGTGGAGCATCTTTGGTGGAAATAATTTCGCGCATGAACCCTCCACTGCAATTAACGCAGATAGGCGCGGCAGGGTCAAATCGCCGCGAAAGAGGAATCATACTTACGCGGCGTAGACAGTGCGGGCGGGCCCAGCGGACTCTTTCCGAAAAACCATCTGCATGGTCGCGCCAAAACCGTCCCGGGTGCGTCATAATGGCACGCCCGAGAAGGAGTTTTGAAGAACGCTGCTGGCGCGAATAAATGGCTGTAGGGCTGGGGCTGAGTCAGAGCGCGCACGGATTCGGGCATTCGCTCGGAGATGTTGAGGGGTTTGCTCAAGGGCAACCAATCAACGCCTACTCCAACGGCGGTCCGAGCCAGACTAATGAGCTCGTTTTCGAGTGGTTCAAGATGCTTACCCAGCAAACGCCAGCCGCAACTCGAGTCCAACCAGCGTAGCGGATGGCTGAGAGGCTGCTTAATCGCTTCTCCCCAGATTTCCTGATTCCACCGAAGATTAGGATTCGGCGCTGCAAGCGCCGCATAACCTTGCGACCCAGCCCTTTGTCCCATACGGGGGGACTTTTGCAGTTACCCCCAATTCTAATAAATTGAGTATGCCAGGCGGGCGCTGATGCGCACCCGAAGGTCAAATCTATGCCCGTGTCGGTGGGCGGCCTCGCTCGTTTCAGAAAGGTTTCAGGTCATCCAGTTACTCTGAGACCTCTAGTTTTGTTTAGCCGATTTGACCTGGGAGAACTTTCACCGTGAGCTTTTATTGAAGGCCCCGCAGTGAGATCTTACTGGTTTTGGATTCTAGTAGCGGCACTCGGGTTGTTGGCGCCAGACCGAGGGTCTGGTCAGGTCCTCGACCGCGCTGCGCGCAATGGGGCGGTGACAATGTCCGAAGAGCAGTCTACCTCATCGTCTCGCGCCATAAGCGGCACGCTTCTGGACCCAACGGGGGCCGCCATCGTCAATGCGCAAGT
>DATNKA010001061.1:0-2822 GCA_035603655.1 Candidatus Acidiferrales bacterium
AAAACATCTTCCAGTGCCGCGGTTGCCTGGTCGGAGCTGTAACCGGGCGCGGCGCTCGCATTGATTTGCGCAGACCGGTACTCGTTGTAGCGCATGGTGAACTCAGGACCGGAACGAGTCTCGAATTTTGCCAGCGCGGAAAGCGGGACCGTCTGCCCCTGGCTGTTGCGCACATAGAATTGCCCAAGATTGTCAGTCGTCGCCCGGTAAGGCGCCTCAGCCTCCACATACACCTGCCAGGTACGGCCGAAGTCGTTGTAGTAGTTAACGAATAAGCCGCCCATGTTCGCTTGAATCGTGTTGTAAACATCCGTCAATGCCACGCCCTGCTTCAGCACTTTTTCCTTGTCCACATTGATGAACTCTTGAGGCACGCTCGGGATAAACGTAGTGCTGACACTGGCGAGTTCAGGGCGCTTGCGGGCAGTTCCTAAGAATTTGGTCAGGTTGTCGGCAAGAAACTTGACATCCTTGCCGGCGCGGTCCTCAAGGACAAAGGTAACGCCACCAGCAGTGCCGACTCCTGGTATCGCCGGGGGCGAGAAGCTGAAGACCGTCCCAGCCGGCAGCTGTTTGAGTTCCTGGTTCAAATGCGCCCTAATGGATTGATATTGTTCGCTCCGGCTTCCGCGCTCATCCCAGGGTTTCAGCGATACCCAGAAGAAGGCGTTATACGAAGTCCGGACGTAGCTGAGCAGGCTGAAACCTATGACACTGGTGGTGTACTGAACCCCCGGCGTGTTTGCGAGAAGGTTCTCGACCTGTCTTGCGGCCGCGCTTGTACGCTCCAGGGACGCGGCATTGGGAAGCTGCATATTGACGTAGAGGTAGCCCTGGTCTTCATCAGGCAGGAAGCTCGTAGGCAGATGTTTGCTGAAGAACCACGCGGCAACCCCGGCGACTACAAGCAGCACCATCACCATGCCGGCCTTGTGAATCAGGTTGCCCGACAGGCGGACAAAGCTATCCGTGGAGCGCTCAAAGTATGCGTTGAACCAATCAAAGAATTTTCCGAGCGGTCCGCGGGTCTGCTTCTTGGGCTTGAGGAGCAGTCCCGCGAGCGCCGGGCTGAGCGTGAGGGCGTTAAACGCTGAAAGCATCACGGAGATGGCGATGGTGAGGGCGAATTGTTGATACAGCCTGCCGGTGATACCCGGAATGAAGGCTGTCGGCACGAACACGGAGGCCAGTACTAGAGCAATACCTACGACTGGACCGGAAAGTTCTTCCATAGCTTTTCGGGCCGCATCCTTGGGAGCCAGGCCTTCCTCGATGTGGTGTTGCACCCCTTCGACGACTACGATGGCGTCATCGACCACGAGTCCTATGGCGAGCACCAAGCCGAACATCGAGAGCGTGTTGATGGAGAAACCGAAGAGCGGGAACAGGATAAGGGTTCCAACGAGGGAGACCGGCACAGCGAGCATCGGAATCAGGGTGGCGCGCCAGTCCTGGAGAAAGAGATAGACGACCAGGATCACCAGCACAATAGCGATCAGGAGCGTCCAGAGAATATCTTTCATGCCTGCCGTGACCGGGGCCGTCTGGTCGAGGGATATGGCATAATCCACGTCCTCGGGAAAGCGTTGCTTCATCTGGGCCATCAGCTTGCGGACGCCCGCTACTGCTTGAACTGCATTGGTTCCGGGCAACTGGTAAACGGCGATACCGGCAGCGGGCTTGCCATTCAGGCGACAGATCGTGCTGTAGTCCTGTGTGCCTAGTTCGACCCGGGCGACATCTTTTACCCGAACGATGCCACCATTGGGCTCCTCGCGCACGATGACGTTGCCAAACTCTTCCGGCGACTTCAGGCGTCCCTGAGCCAGCACGGAATAGGTGAATTGCTGGTTCGCAAGGGCCGGCTCTCCTCCGACCTGACCTGCGGGGTTGACTGTGTTTTGCGCCTGGATCGCGCTGGAAATGTCCGTAACGGTGATGCCCAGCTTTGCCAATTGGTCAGGCTTCACCCACAGCCTTATGGCATACTGCCCCGATCCGAAGACCTGGGTCTGGCTGATGCCATACGAGCGCGCCACAGGATCATTCAGGTTGATGTAGGCATAGTTCGCCAGATAATTTGCATCATGCGTACCATGCGGCGAATATAAGTCGATCAGCATGAGCGGAGCTGTGGTCGACTTTTTGAGAGTGACTCCGTAACTGTTCACCGAGGGGGGCAACTGACCGGTGGCGAGTTGCTCGCGCGACTGCGTGAGCAACAGGTCCGTATTGGGATCCGTCTTGAGATCAAAATCGACAACTACCGACGTTTGCTGGTTCGCGGTGGCGTTCAGCGAGTACATGTAGGTCATGTTGTCGACGCCACTGACCTGCTGCTCGATGGGTACGGCAACAGCTTGCTCGAGAGTCTGCGCGTCCGCACCCGGATAGTTGGCTTGCAGCCTGATCTCAGGAGGGGCGATATTTGGGAACTGCGCTACCGGCAAGGTCGCAATTGTGATCGCGCCGACTATGACCGTAAGGATCGAAATCACGATCGCGACGATGGGCCGATTGATGAAGAACTTGGACATTATTCGATTCCTTTTGCGTTCTGTCTAATTAGGCAGCGGTCAGTCGATGTCGCTCTTGTAGGGCTTGGTCTGTACGGTCATTCCCGGCCGAAGATTCTGCTGGCCTTCGACGGCCACTCGTTCACCGGGATTCAATCCACCCTGGATAACCCACATCGAATCGGTGCGCTGTCCGACTTGCACGGCACGCATGCTGACGTGGTTGTCCTTATCGACAACAGCAACGCTATAGCTGCCCTGCTCCTGGTTCACGGCAGCCTGAGGAATGAGCATGGCGTTCTGCTG
>DATNKA010001062.1:0-9281 GCA_035603655.1 Candidatus Acidiferrales bacterium
CCGATTCTCCGTCTTGCCCCCGACCTCGCGGCGTTCCATCATCAGGTATCTTACGTCCCCTAGTCCCGGCGGTGGTTGGGTGCCGTTGTCATCTTGTACGTGTTGCGCGACAATTTGTTCCATATTGGCGTAGAGCAGCCAGCCCGCCCCTTGCTCGTAGGAATGAACCACTTGCTGATAAAGCGGCGTTTCGCTGAAACGGCTGGGGCCAGAGCCCTGAACCCGCGCGGCCGCTCGTTGCAGTTCCCCGGCATCTGGGCTTGCAACCAGCATATCGTTATGCAAATAAACCAGGAACGGTCGTCCAGCCAACGATGAGATCGCCGAAGGATCACGCACCAACTGAAGCGTAGTCCCACTATTGTTCGCGTTGACTCGCTTCATCTCTTTGTTCAGGAAAGACTCCAACCCCGGCTGCTTTACCTTCGCGAGCACCACCGGTGCGCTGTAGGTCGGCCCATCTTTCGCCACCGCAAACACTATCTCGTCTCCCAGATAGCCGCTGAACGTCTTTAACTGCTTCACCACATCGGCCAGCTTCGGCCCCTTGCCGCGTTGCTGCTCTTTCCACCAGTTCCGCAGCGGCGGACTGTTCTGCAACCGCTCCTGGAAAAGCTGGCTGGCTTCGCCCAGAGTATCCGCCAAATTAGGAATAGCGGCATAAACGGCGGTATGATCCGGAACATAAGGTAGAAGATCGGAGCTGTAGCGCAACCCCGGTCCAGGAATCGCTTCAAGCTGTTTTTGCAGGAGCGCGAAGTCTCCGAGCAGGGCAAGATATTTCGCGGAGTTACGGCTCCAGGCAATCTCGTTCTGGATTGGAACCTTAGACAGAGCGGAGCTCGAAGTCTCTTCCTCGCCCGCGTGCAGGTCGGTCGTCCGCTCGCTATACGCAACCCGAACCACGCCCTCGATCACCGCGACGCGAGACCCCTTGGTACCGTGGTTCACGGAAAAAATTGTTCCCTTTACAGAGACGACGCAATCATCGGTCGCAACATAAAGGCGGCCGGTGTGCTGCTTGGCGGCCTGGACGATGATATGACCACCCTCCAAATGGATCGTCGTCCCCTTCCATTCGCGCGACACCGACAGGTCGGAGCGCTCACCCATCTCAACCAGCGATCCGTCAAGCAGCCGGACTACCGCATTCGACCCTTTGGCAGTGCGGATCTCATCCCCGTTCCTGATCGCGTAGCCCGCCGGAATCACGCGCACTTGCTCGTCAGAGACGGCATATAGTGCCCCATCTACATTCTGGACGGCGCCGCGAATCGCGGACTGGCCGGGGAAAAGACCATTGACCAGCGCGAGCGACGTAACTGCAACAAAAATGGCTGCGGCCGCGCCCAGGGCCCACTGCCACACCGGAAAAGCTGGCTTCGCTTTCCACCCAGGTTGCCATACTGGCTGCAGTCCGACATTACGGACCTGCTGAACGGCATGCCGACAGGCCACGCACTGGTGCAAATGGTCTTCGAGCAGCAACCAGCGCGCCTCCGGCAAATTCTTATCCAGATACGCCGGGATCAGTGTCTGAAAATCCTCACAGCTCCGCAGAGTGCGGATGCCTAGGTGGGCGGTTGGAGATCCGGCGATCGAGCTCCACACGCGCTCAGCGGCCTGCGACACCACTTGATCGTCCACATGTTCATTTCGAATCTCAGACAGTAGCCGGTCGAATTTATGATCGCTCACGATATTTCTCCTAATCTGACTGCCAGGTACGGACGGACAGGTACGGACGAAGCTCATTCTGGAGCTGTCGACGAGTGCGATGTACGATAACCGCCACTAACACTTGTGAGATGCCGAGCATTTCCGCAATCTGCCGATTGCTGAAGCCCTCAAGGAAGCGAAACGCAAAGATTTCCGCCGGCCGCGGCCCCAGCCGAGCTATGGCTCCAGCCAAGGCTCGCCGGAGGCCGAAATCACGGTCTTGCGCGGGCGCGGTTCGCGGCAGGCCCAGGCCGTCTTCCAGAAGAGGAACCGTCTGCTCGGCCTGTCGAGATCGAATCACATCCAGCGCGGTATTAATTGCCGCCCGGCGCAGATAGGTTTCGGGATCTTGAATGGAATCGGGGTTCTTCGCACCTCGGCGGAGTAGTCGCAGAAAAATGGTTTGCAATACATCTTCTGCGTCCGCAGCATTGCCCGTGATCCGGTAAGCCGTCCGAAACACGAGAGCGTGGTAGGACCGAAAGGCATCATCGAGTTCGTACTGAATCGCGATTGCCGGTTCCTCTAGTTCGCTCAGCAGGGTACGCCTCCTAGCTCCTCTTTAACAGTAAGACGCTGGGGAGGGCGGATTATTACAGGCAGGCCCCGAATTGAGAGTTGGTAGCACTACCGGGAATCGAAGCTGGCACCTGTTCGATTTTGCCAAGAAACTTGGAAATCCGGTAATGCTTACGTACGTTGAACTTACACGGAGTGGAAGCAACCCAAAATTCTGACTCGTCTCTTTTTGTACAAATGATGGTGAAATACGCGTCCTGTTTTTTCCATGCCTGATGGTCCCGATCTTGCCGCCCCGAATAATTGCCGACAAAAAATCAGAAAATTCCCTAGCAAGCGCGCCAGAAACGCTGGTTCACAATTTTACGTCGTCGAAAAAAGCTAGGGCGCAAAGACGGATCGATCACGGGCAAACAACTCTTTGTTGATTAAGGGCAACGATCGTCTTCTCGGGAAGTCCGGGCTGAAGACGAGCATACGACACCGAATATGTGTCCATGTTTTCTCCTTCTTTGCCCGGGCTACCCGTGACAGACACAAGCACCGTCCCATCGGTTTTGTAGTAGGTGTCTTGCGAGCGGTTGGCGGCGTAAGCGTGCGTCTTCTTGAACCCTGGCAGGTGAGCGTCATACCAAGCGAGGGTCGCATTCACTTTGGAGTCGTAAACCGAGTAGAAATCAACCTGCATTTTGCTTTTGCAGACTTCCGATTCCGGCAGCTGAGTAGGCTCATTGCCCAAGTGGAGGCGGGAATCTGTAGCGGGATGGAGAGGAAGTCCTGTCAATGGGTCCGTAGTGAGCACCTTCGTTCCACCCCTGGCGGTTAACACGAAGCTCAAAATGAGCATTGCCACGAAGCCGCCCAAACGAGGAACAGTTCTCATGTACCCAAGAGACTCCCAACCCGGCTCCATGACGTTGTGTTCCTTCGCCTGCTCGGAGGGCAGTGGGGCAAACGATAGGCTGATGTGCTGCGCGAGAACCTCGCCAGTCGGCACTGGTGTTGGTGTTCCGGCTGAAGGATGGCGCGGTTGTTCTTCGGTCAACGCAGCAGGGCACGCGGCTGCGACCGTCATAATTGCAAACCGCAAGATCTTCTTCTCAATATCCACTTCCATGGCAGCCTCCGTGTTTGATTAGAGCATCTCTCTGCGTGCAGTTTTTGTGTTAGGGAAGACACTTGATCTCGATGCGAAGATCGGGATTCGCGACCGGTGCGTCGAGAATCTCAACGGAATGCATCGGTTCCGGCTTCATCCAGTTCACGGCCCAGGTCCCGGGATGGATGGGGGCTTCCGTGCTGGGAATGTCCTTCACAGTGCCGTTCGCGCGGTGATAACGCACATGTGGCGACCTGCCGCCGGTATCCCAACTCACCAGCAAACTCGGCCAGCGGTGATGATGCATGGGCACAGTCGTGTTGGGCGAAACCGAAACTTCCAGCACGCGTACGAGCGCGTTTTCGAAGAGCACCTTGTGAGTCTTTGGCGCGGCCTGCACCGCATCGAATCCATCGGGGAAACTGGACTCGTCTTGTCCATAGACAGTGAAATGCAAGATGAAGAGCCCTAGTAAAAGCGCGTTCGTCGCCAAAAGCACTCGGCGTGTCCGAATTTGCGCAAAGCATCGCAATTCGTTCATGACTTGTCCCTCATGGATACTCGCCAGGGTTAAGCGTCATCGTTTTTGTACGGCCGCCGGCCGCTGGCGCGCCTAGAGACCTTAGGTTTTGCCGTTCGGTGCTGCAGCCTCACATGGCCGCGAAAATCTTGTTGCAAAGGGCGCCTAGTTTCTCCGGTGTCGCGCCCGCGCTGTGGCCGGGACCAACGACACCGATGTCGCAGAGCAGGTTGTTCTTCTCCGCGTTGATCTCCTTGAGCGTCGACTGCCACACCGCCCGTTCGCCGACCCCCGATACGTTGGTCACCGGCAGGGGCATCTTCCCCGCAGCCCAGGTATCCACGGTTGCTCGCCCGAGGCCCGGGCGCAGCGAGATCGTCAGCGTGGTGAAGTCCGCCGTGGTGAACACGCAGGACTGCGCATCGCCCGGGAGGGCCTTTTCCGACGCGACCGGCGCGCCCAGGATCTCGGCTGCGTCGGCCGACGTCACCAGCTTCCGGTCACAGGCGTTGCCGGCGGGCGTACTCGCGGCGTTCGTCGCGCCCGGCGAAGCAGCGGGGGCGCCTGTGTTCGACGCGGGCTTTGAACAGGCGCTGAAAACCAGAAGCAGGATAAGCGGGAGCCAGGCTGAGCGGGACATCGGTTTCTCCAGTGTTCGGAACGCGTGGACAGAATAACTAGCTTTCATGATGTTTCCTTTCGGATGATGGGTTAACAGTTAAACGAACATTTCCATTCAAGGGACAGTTCCACTCGACGGTTGCGCGTCCACCCTTCAAGTGCCATTTGAGTCGATCGGGTAGAGTCCCCGTGATGTTCACCGCCTTCCTACCATCGATCATTGGCAATCTATATTTCCTCGTGTCAGAGCAGTGATCGTTTTCTCGGAGACGCCGGGCTGGTAGCGTTCATAGGCGACGGCGTATGCGTTCGCGTTCTCGCCCTGAGCGCCTCTGTCTCCCGTCACAATAACCACAATCGTTCCATCCGAGTTGTAGAACGCGGTTTGCGAACGCTGGGATTCATATCCGCTAACCTTCTTGAAGCCGGAGAGATGCGAGGAATACCACGCAGCCGCTGCATCTACCTTGATGTTGAAAAGAGAATAGAAATTGCCTTGGAATTTGCTCTTGCAGATTTGGCCGTCCGGCATTTGTGTGGGTTTGTTGCCAAGATGCATGCTCGAATCGGTGGCGGGAATTAGCGGAAGGCCGGTCAGCGGGTCGCTCGTAAGTAATTTTCCCTGGCCGGTTGCGTTGGTCAGACAAAAGACGAACATCGTTGCTGCTAGAAAAACGGTTTTCATTGAGATTCTCCAGTTGGAAATGTGAACTTGCAGTCAGCTTTTCTGGGCAGTGGTCTCGTGTCACGCATTTTCCTTCACGCCGCTCTACAGCGCGTCTGCGATTTCCTTGGCCAGAGGCTTCACGGTGTCCGTATTGCAAGGGCAGGCGATGAACATGATGCGGACGAAATTCTTTCCCTTGCGCATCATGATGATTCCGTCCGCCGACACAAACGCCTGATCGCCGATACCAGGCAGGCTTTCCTGGTCTCCCATGACGCCGAGCACCTGGGCGTTCAGGCGCATCTGTTCCTCGGCGGCGTTCTGATCAACCGAGAAAGAGAACACCGGGACTTCACCCGAATTGTCTTGCTCCGATGCGGGTTGTTCGCTCTGAAACATCTTGAACATGCCTCCCGCAACCTTCTGGATCGTTTGTTGCGTCTGTTTGTCAGCGCCGCGGGCTGCCGTCATTGCCGAGGCGTGTTTCGCGAGCATGTCCGCCTTATCACCTTTCGCGATGTAAGAACACGAATCGTCCCCAGGCTGGGTGCGTGCGATCTCGAGCCCTACCGCGTGGCCGACATCTTCTTTGCTCAACAGGCGGCACACATTCCCCATGCTTGCGGCCTTGGAAGCTGACCCGCTGCTATTGGAGCTATTGCTCAAATCCGAACTCGATCCGAGGATTCCGTCCGAAACTTGATGAAACTTTTGACTGACACGGTGCGCAACGTAATAAACTCCGCCGGCTGCGAGCGCGCCACCGACGAAGATGATCGCCACCGCCGCAATGCCTAGTTTGGCCAACGCGCTCATTCCCTGCTTCGCGGGCGCCGGTCCGATGGATGCCGGAACCGCTGCTGATTGCGGCGTTGGGGCCACCTGAGACGGCGATTGTGGATGGGGCGGCGTGCCGAAATTACTCATGTCCGCGCCGCATTTTACACAAAAACGGCCGCTGAGAGGTGCACCGCATTTAACGCAGAAACTAGCCATGGTTAACGCTCCTTGTGTATGCAAACTTGAACCGGCGGCGGGCTCGGTGTCCTCAAATCGTGTTGAGCGATGTTCTTTTCCCGCTTCCCCTCCGACAACCACATCCTGTTCATCGCGAAGTGGTACTCCTCTACTTTTGAAAATCCAGAGGTGCGCGTCTTTCGCATCTTTGTCTTCGCGACGCTTGGTATACAGCATCGCAGCTTGACCATCGACAGATTATTGCGCACGAATTGGCAGGTCGCATGGCCGTGCTCCTGCTCTCAATTCCTGCTCCGGAAAAGGAGGACACCTGGCAGCCTCGGAGTACCGTCTCCGAGCTAAACGTCAAAAAACGGGAGGCGCCTCTCTCTCCAGCAGTGTTTCGCTCTTGCACCTCATTTCTTCGAAGACACGGACTCGAACGACTCCCTACTTCTCACTCAGTAATGATTTGGGGATCGCCAGGCTTGACCTTTCCGCAGTCCGATTTGACGAAGTGACCGCTGGATTTCGTGGTCGAGTCGCTCGATTTGTCCTTATTTACCATCTTCAATGTTGTTGTTCCCCGCGTGTGTTCTGAATCCACGAGTTCTAACACCTGGTGTACACTCGTCTCAATGTTCTGGTGGCTGCAGGAAATATCTACTGTCATGCCGTGGCTGGTGATGTTCTGGCTTGCCAGCTTACAGCCGGGATGGGTGCTGGCCTTGGTTAACATCTCGGCGAAGTTTTTTTGGGTGACGCAGTCAAGGACGCGAACGCTGGGTGTGCCGTCATCGTTGTAGGCGGTGCTTTCCCAGAGCCCTTCCTTGATGGGTAGATTCTGGCCAAAGGCGCAGGCGGCGGCGCAAAGAAACAGGATACCGAGCAGAATATTCTTCATAAGAACCTCCGTTAAGTTACGGCTCAACTTTGTACAGCGTCACCATTCCCGCGTCCATGTGGTCGTCGATGTGGCAATGGAACATCCAAATCCCGGGATCGTCGGGAGCCATGTCCACGGTCTCCATTTGTGCCTGCATGAGGGGAACGACATCGGTGCGTTTGCCGTCATGCAAAACCACGTTGCCGTGCCAGTGGGGCGTGTGCACGCTGAACTGCTCTCCGAGTGCGACCAGATACCAGCGGACCCGGTCGCCTTTCTTCATCGTCATCATCGGACCGGTGCCGTAGATGTAGCCGTTGATTGCGAATTTGGCATTGGCCACGGTAAATCCCGATCCAACACCAGAGAAGTTGCCTTCGTTGTCGACGGGTGCGAATTCGAGTTTTTTCACGCCTTTCGGATCCGATGTGAAGGTCTGGATGTTGTGGTCGAGATACCAGCTCACGTTCTCGTCGAATAGCAGATACAGGCAGACAAATTCACGATCCACATCCTTTGGTTTTCCATCGGCATCGGCCATGCCCCGTCGTGTAATGATCAATGCGCCAATCAGACCGCTGTCGACGTCCTTCAACTCATTTGTGTGGGAATGATAGAGCCAGACAATCGAACTGGGATCATTTGGTCCGGGTCCAGTGCGCTCGGGAACCTCCCAGGTATAAAGGTGCGTCTTGCCAGGAGGAACCGCATCGTCCTCTTTGTCAGTTCCGGAAGTGCCATCGTCGTAAAGCGCTCCCTCCGAGTCTTTCCGGTAGAAAACACCGTGTGGATGCATGCTGTACGGACGTGTAGCGTTGTTCTTGAAAAGAATGCAGATCGTGTCACCGACCTCAGCTCGCAGGATCGGGCCAAGAATTCCCGTGTGCTCCCACTCCGGAGGTCGGGGCTTGAGCCGGGTGAAGGTGTCGTCGGTATATTCGCGGTACAGGGCTTTGCGATAGACGGTTCCAATTCGGTGTGGTCCCCGTTCAGTGAAAACCGTCGAGTAGCCCTCGAACTTCATGCCCATCATCTTGTTGACACCACCTGGGGCGTAGTCCCAGTCCACCTCGTCCGCGGCAACGTAATACGTGCGAACTTTCGCAGTCTGCGTCTGCCCTAAGCAAGCGGGAATGGCCCATAGGATTACGACGATTAGGATTCGTTTCATATGATCTTCCGTGCCCCTCAAGTGACGTCCCCAGGTGGAAGTTGGCATCCCCCCGATGCCACTTCCCCCTGATGGCTTGTAGGCAGCCTTCCGAACCGGTGGTCGCCCGAATCGCTGCCCTGTGAGCATCAATCTGCAGGGACTTGTGCGGCGGGTCAAGGAAACTGTCCTTTAAACGTGCTTTAACTGATAAGTGTCACTCCTCGATAGGCTTAGGCCGTGTTCTTAACTCGGCTGTGCTACCATTTCTGGCCAAAGGGAAGCGCGTGCCACCCGGGGAACCTCACAAAAAGACCGTATACAGGTTTGGTCCGTTCCAGCTTGATGCCAGTAAGGCCACTCTCGCTCGCAACGGCAACCAGCTGAAGTTGCAAGATCTGCCATGCCGCCTGTTGGTAATCCTTGTGGAGAGGCCTGGAGAGATCGTCTCCCGCGAAGAGGTGCGGCAACAGCTTTGGCCCCAGAACACCTTCGTGGAGTTCGATAACAGCTTGGGAGTCGCGATCCGGAAGATCCGTGATGCACTCGGGGACAATGCGGAGGCCCCCTGCTATGTGGAAACGGTCCCGCGGCGAGGCTACCGGTTTTTGGCGCCCGTCACTACGGTCGCAGAATCACAGGATCCGGTCCGCCCCGTCACAACTGCAGCGGAAAGACCGCCACTTTCTTCGCTCGGAGCGGAAACACGCTCAGCCGTTTCACGCCGGCATATAGCAATTGCCGCATTCCTAGTGCTTGCGATCTGTGGCATTGCTTATCGATTCCGTCTTCCGCGGACTAGGACAGAAAACAAGACTTCGGCGGAGACCAAACTTCCTCCGGTACACCTTCGACGATCTGTAGCCGTGATGGGTTTTCGCAATTTACCCGGACGTGCCGAGGACGACTGGCTCTCGCCGGCCTTTGCAGAAATGCTTAGTACCGAACTCGCTGCTGATAGCGCCTTGCGCATGGTCTCGGGTGAGGATGTGGCGCGCGCAAAACGAGAACTCCCACTGAGCGACGAAGACAGCCTGGCGAAACAGACCCTTGAACGCCTCCATACGAATCCTGGAGCAGACGTGGTTGTACTTGGCTCATACACACCGTTGCCGGGAAAAGGAGAAAGGCGGATTCGTCTGG
>DATNKA010001063.1:0-4440 GCA_035603655.1 Candidatus Acidiferrales bacterium
TCAGGAACTGGTTCGCCCTTCGACGGCGTGATGAACGAGTTCTTCTTCGAGGATGCAAGAAGCTGCGGTGGAATTAGAACGTTTGTGTACCATGGGTTTCACGCTGCCACTCTTTCGCTCATTTGCTCATTCGTTCGGAGCTTGGGGAGCGATGGGGCCTGGGAATCAGGCGAAACCATCTGACTAGCCAATAGGTTAGGGGACAGTGTTTTCAGAAAGCGGAATCGCCACCGGATTCCGCTCGACAAACTGTCGCTGATGCCAGTAGGGATACACCGGCGTCACGTTGCTAGCCGCATCCAACTTTGCAACCTGCGCGGAGGATAGGTTCCATCCCTCCGCTGCCAAATTCTGCCGCAGTTGCTCCTCGTTCCGCGCCCCCACAATCACCGTAGAAACCGACGGCCGTTGCAGCAGCCAGTTCAGTGCCACCTGCGGAACCGTTTTTCCCATCTCTTTGGCAACTTGCTCGAGGGCATCAACCACTCTATATAAATACTCATCCGCCATTTGCGGCCCCATTCCCGCCGTCTTATGCAATCGGCTCCCTGCCGGCAACGGCTGCCCGCGCCGGATCTTCCCGGTCAGCCGTCCCCATCCCAGCGGACTCCACACCAGCGCGCCCACCCCCTGATCAAGCGCCAGGGGCATCAATTCCCACTCGTACTCCCGCCCGATCAAGGAGTAGTACACCTGATGTCCCGCGTACCGCGACCATCCATACTTATCGGCAACGCTCAACGACTTCATCAGGTGCCAGCCGGAAAAATTCGAGCACGCAATGTACCTGACCTTGCCGCTCACCACCAGTTGATTCAGCGTGCTGAGAACTTCCTCGACCGGAGTCAGCGCGTCAAACCCGTGCAGATGATAGATATCGATATAGTCAGTGCCTAGCCTCCGCAAGCTGGACTCGCAGGCCCGAATCAGGTGATGGCGCGACGATCCCAGATCGTTCGGCCCCGGTCCCATGCGGAAAGTCGTCTTCGTCGAGATCAATACTTCATCGCGCCGCCCGGCAACCGCTTTTCCTAGAATCGTTTCGGACAAACCGTTCGAGTAAACATCGGCGGTATCGAAAAGATTAACGCCCGCTTCCAGACAAATGTCGACCAGCCTTGTCGCTTCGGCAACATCGCTCGCGCCCCAGGCTCGAAAAAATTCGGTTCCTCCACCAAATGTTCCAGTACCAAAACTCAACACCGGTACTTTCAGACCAGAGCGTCCCAAGGTTCGGAATTCCATGAAACAGTAGATGCTTTGCGCTAGGCAACGACGCATCCTAGAACTGATCACACAACAAAAAGGCCGCCCGCAGGCGGCCTGTTTCACGTCAGGAAATCTACGGCATGACCCCCGCCGGCGTTTGCGGTGACGGGCCTGCCGTGGTCGCAGCTGCGGCTTCGTTCAATATCCGGTGATGGATGGTGAACAGCGCCAGCTCCAACCGATCCGAGACGCCGATCTTGTCATAAACATTCCGCAGATAATTCTTGATGACCTGCTCGGTCGTTCCCAACTGCGTGGCGATCTCTTTGTTCTTGTAGCCCTGCACGATCAGCGCTACGATCCGCAGCTCTTTCGCCGTCAGCCGGTCGCGGACACGCAGTCCGACCATATCGTTTTCTGTAAGTTCGCTGGGCACCGCGACGTCCTGCACCCAAGTTTCCCCGCGCGCTACCTTGCGTACGCAATCCACCAGCGCTGCGCTGGTTACGTTGCGGTAGACCACGCCATGGGCGCCGTTCGCCATGTGCCGCTGCGCGCTTTCGCCCGTGTCAGCCAATACCACCACGCGGGTTTTCGCCTTGTTCGCTCCCTGCACGATGGCGGCAAAATCGTTGTGGAAACCTGCCGCGACCACCAGCACCGCGGCGCGAAATTTGTCCAGAGCCATGAACATCTGCTCGGGCGTTTGAGCCTGCGCCACAATGCGCATCTCGTCCTCCACCGCCAGCACTTTAGCAATGCCAGCCCGGAAGATTGCCTGGTTATCGGCCAGAATCAGTTTGAGCATGTTATTGGCGCTCCAAAGTTTAAGAGTTCCTCACGAACTCGTATGAGTCAATTACGCAGGCCACGCCTTTGCCGTCTTCGGTTGCTCCCGTAGGATCTGTGCGTACCACGCGTCCCTTGCACTGAATGACAACATTCTCCTGCCCTCCGGTAACATCCGGTGGCAGCGTGATCTCAAATTCCACTGGTGACCCAATCTCGAGCGACGCGTCGGCGCGAATATAAACTCCCGCCGCGCTCAGATTTCCCGTCGTCCCCTTCGCGTCGCCGCTAGCCGCATCGCTGTGCAGCTTGATCGGTAATTCCAGCGGAAATCTTTTTCCGGTCCGTGCTTCTTCGGACACAGTCCCTCCTCTTTCGTGGCTTGGACCTTCTCTGTTTGCGAACGAGGCCAATACCATCAAAATACGCTCCTGACAGGCACTTAGGTGCTAAGGGGCGTTATATCACGGATGCCCCCTCTATAAAAGCCTGATAACGAGTTAGTTAAGGGTAGAACCTAGATTCCCCCACCCCCGCTCGGGGAGAGCGGACACTCCTGCCCGCTGCTTTTGACCTTGAATTGGATCGTTGGCCATCCGCGGATTTGATAGTTGATCGCCCGCTCACGCCCACCCCCGTTCCAATTGCAGGCACGGAACTCGCGCATATTTGCTATCATGTGCCGCGGTGAATGGGGATGACTCGCGCAACAAAGCAACTCCCGAACAAAGTATTGCAAGGCAAGATCGCTCTGGTGGCCGGAGCCACACGCGGCGCTGGCCGCGGCATTGCCATCGCTCTCGGCGAGGCCGGGGCCACAGTCTACTGCACCGGCCGTAGTTCGAGAAAAGGTTCACGAAAAGGTTCCAAGAAGTTCCTCGCCACACCCGGTCTGCGCGAAACCATTGAAGAGACCGCCGAAATGGTCACGGCCGCCGGAGGGCACGGTATCGCCGTAAGAGTGGATCACGAAAGTCCTGCCGAGGTTAAGAAGCTCGCCGCCCGTATAAAACGCCAGCACAAAGGCCTGGACATTCTCGTCAACGACGTCTGGGGGGGAGACCGTCTCACCGAGTGGAGTAAGCCTTTCTGGACCGTCAACCTCGAAAACGGCCTGAAGATGCTCCAGCAGGCCGTCCACTCCCACATCATCACGGCTCACTATGCCGCGCCGCTAATGCTCGGTCGCAAAGGTGGAATCATTTTCGAAATCACTGACGGCGATGCTTTCTATTACCGCGGCAATCTCTTCTATGACCTCGTGAAGATTTCCGTCATTCGCCTGGCCTTCGCCATGTCTCGCGAGCTCCGCAAACGAGACGTTGCCTCCATCGCGCTGACTCCAGGCTTCTTGCGCTCTGAGAGAGTGCTTGAGCACTTCAAGGTCACCGAGGCCAACTGGAAGGATGTTGGGAAGAACAAAGACAAAGAAAGCAATAGCGGGGACCAGAACGATGCCCCCAACGATTTTATGGTGTCGGAATCACCGCGCTACATTGGCCGCGCCATAGTTGCGCTTGCCAGCGATCCCCAAGTGATGAACAAGACCGGACGCGTCTTCAGCTCCTGGGCCCTCGCCCGCGAATACGGATTCACCGACCTCGACGGTACCCAGCCCCACTGGGGTAACTACGCCCGAAAGAAATACGGCAAATACAAAATTTGCGACGACAAATTCTATTCCTACTGGGTCCCCGGCCTAGTCGAACTGATCTTCCCCGACTGGTTCTGACCGTGGGGGGGGACTTTGACCGCGGTCCGGACTGACCGGACCTCAAACCCTCCTTGACCTGGAGACTTACCACCGCAACCGAACCTCGCATGATACCGTCAGATAAGTATCTTTCTTCTGACCTTAGGAGAGCTATCCTCATGCTCGGTCCATTTTTTTTCCGCGCGCGCCCTATTCCCCCGCGCTCTTTCATCTACCAGGTGGCCGTTCTTGTTCTCGCCTCAGGCCCATGCCTGATGTCGCAGCAGTCGCTAACTCAAGCTCAGGCTCCGAAGCCCGGTTCAACTCCCGCCGCTAAAGTTACGGAAGAAAAGACGGCGCAGGAAAAGCCTCAGCCCAAGCCGGATGAATCTGCTCCGGCCACCGCCGCCCTCATGCAGCTCAACAACGCGCTGGAAGGTCTCGCCGCAAAAGTGTCGCCGGCTGTAGTCCAAATTCTGGTTACTGGCTATGGCCCGCTTCACCAGGAGAACCGCGCGGAGACCGCCCTCATCGTGCGCCAGCACGCCGTCGGGTCCGGCGTGATCGTCGATTCCGCTGGATATATCATGACGAACGCTCACGTGGTTGAAGGCGCGCAACGGATTCGCGTGGCTCTGCCGCTGTCCACCGATTCAGGCCGCGCCGTGCCCGTGGGGAAGCGCCACATCGTCGAAGCGCGATTGATCGGTGTTCATAAGGATACCGATCTCGCCCTGCTCAAGATCGAT
>DATNKA010001064.1:0-6651 GCA_035603655.1 Candidatus Acidiferrales bacterium
AGCAATGGTTGGCGATCTAGCAATAGGTATCCAAGAACGCGGCCCGGCCTGCGGAGTAATCTCGAAAACAATGCCCATGCACTTGGCCCTTGAGCCGCAACTTTTGGTCGTCCCGTAAAGATGACCTGCTCCGTCGAAAATCAGGGACCCCGGGTAGCGCCCCGGCCCGCCCAGGAAAGTATGAAGCACGGTGTACGCCCAAGTGCCGTCCAACGATGGCGACATTTTAAAGACGACCCCGTCGTTCGCGGAGCCCCCGCCATAAAGGTTCCCGGCGGCGTCAAAGACGAGAGAGAGGGACTACGGTCGAGCTTCGAACTTCCCCCGCCTTTGGTGCGGTCCTACTCAAAGAGGTTGCTTGAGGAGGAGAAGATTTTAGCGCGGACGTCCCTTGGGCGGATGTTGCACCAAGACAAGCTTTAAGTTCGGACCGAAGTTTACGCCTTGAGCGTCACTGAGTACCTCAACTGGCGTACGCAAAGGTCGGCGGCAACAGGAGGAAATAGTTGGAGGCGCGGGTCGGAATCGAACCGACGCATAAAGGTTTTGCAGACCTCTCCCTTACCACTTGGGTACCGCGCCCCTGCTGAATACGTTAGCCGTTCCGGGTGAAAAAAGTCCATCCGCCGGGAAGGATCTGAGCAAAAATCTGGAGCGGGAGACGGGGGTCGAACCCGCGACATCGACCTTGGCAAGGTCGCGCTCTACCACTGAGCTACTCCCGCTCGTTCTTTCATTCTACTGCACTTGCGCATTTCGTGACAATTCACTGCACCCGCACTGGCACCCGCTTTTCGTCACACGGGCCCTCTACGTCAGTCACAGTATCATCGTTCGGCAGGAAACACTCGATGAATTGGGCTTGGGCGTTCCTCGCTTTGCAGCTGTTGTGAACGTAGTGCATCGTCATATCCACATGCGACTGGCGAAGCAAGCGCTGCACAACCACCGGGTCGTGTCCGTTCTCGATCAGGAATGTGGAGAGCCCGTGCCCCAGGGTGTAAAACCCGAACCTCGGGCAAACCTCCGCGATCACTCCGGTAGCCACGGCCGCAGGTCTGATGTAGTCCTGCGCGATCATACTGCCGAGCCGTGGCTGTTTTCCATGCAGTTTGAACGACGGGAACACGAAGTCCGAGTCCTTGCTGTATGGAGTCTCATGACGCCACGCCCGCAACAGGGCGGCAATCGTCTCGTGCATTTCGACTGGAGCCTTGGACGCCCTTGACTTCGGACGACCCAGTTCGCCATCTGCCCAGTCACGAGTCTTGTCTTTCAGCCGAGCGTCAGCGACCGGATTTTTGAATTCCGCATCTCTGGCTCTATCGCTGAGTGCCTTGAGGTTCTTGGTGGTCGCAATGTCCGATGCGATTGTGGAGAAGATTTCAGTCATAGCTGAATATTGTAAGGCTCTTACTGATCCCCACCAATGGTCACATCAACCACCACCGGAACGCGGTCGCCGAGCTTTCCCCACACTCCGAACGACCCGACTCCTACCAATTTCAGCCGCCAATCCTTCGGGACGAACACGTAGTCGAGGTGGAATGACTTGTGCTGATAACGGTATAGGTAATACGTCGGGCGCGTTTCGTTTCCCTGATTTTCGCCGTTATGAGCGTGGTACGCGCTGATTAGACCATGACGAATAAGCGAACTACCTCCATGTGATTTCGTCCGGGGCGGTTGGCGTCCCATTGCGAATTGCTGTTTAAATCTCCAGCAACGACAACGGGTGGCTTGCTGAACCGCCTCTTTGTTCCACCAGACATAGGTAAACCTGACCGATGTAGTTGTCCGCACGCTTGGTTCCGACCGGGCAAGCCCAGATCGCAAGCAAGTTGAAATCCCCTACTGCGCCACAAACCCGAACGGGATCCACCCATTTGCCGAGGGGCTTGCCCACGCCTTGAACTGCGAACTCTTTGCTGCAAAAGAGAGCTACTCCTTTGTTCAGATTGGCACTGAACCACAACTCCGAGAAACCTTGACTGGCGAGAACATGCACCGACTTTTTGGAGCATTCCTGAACGGCCGCGACATCCGGATGCAGACCCAATAGACTCGGCGCTTTCCGCGCAAGAGGCATGCCGCAGTTCCAAGTCACGATGCGCAGGCGTGCGATGTTCCTGAGTTTAGCGGAACAGCATCGACGGTTATGACTGGCGTTCGATTGGACTGGCGGCTAGGCGTAGACCAGTGAACCTCAAGCGTTGTCACCGCTCTCTGAACTGCCCAGCCGCCAGCGGATACAAGTTAAGTCGCCGAGAGCCGTCGCGGTATGGCCTTAAGGTGATGTCGTCGGGCACCTCGGTGCCATTCACTCGGAACTGTTGGGGCGCTAGTCTGTGGTTGAGCAGCACTTGGGGGAGGGCTGATCGACTGAGCGCCTTGTGACTCAAACCGAGTCCTGGGCGTTTTGTTTTGTGCTGAGGAATCACTGCGGCTCGGATACCAGATGAGCTAGGTAATACTGCGACCGTGCTCGGCCGCACGTCACACTGTTTGCTTTCCGCGGCAAACTCGCAGCGCCATACCTCACAGGTGCATCGAAGCCTCCCGCCAAGCTTTTGTACCAATCATGGCGGTGCTTCGGACGCGGCGCGACTGTGCCTCGTTTTCGACTCGGGAAGGCCCCACGCTTTCCCCTGTTTTCATGCAGGATTAGGATGCAGTGCGAGAGATCGGAAGAATCTTTTTCCTGCTAGATGTTCAGTTGTGAACAGCGGTACTGTTGTTTCAGCGTTACGCTGGTCTTGACTTGGCGAGTGGGTGCGCTTTGTTCCATTTCAGAGCGGGCAGATATCCTCCCCTCGGTGCGCATACTTAAGGGTTCGCCAATGCGAGGCGTGCTGTATTTCCGGCCGACGAAGGTCGCCCTCCCCCGCACGCCTTGCAAGTCTTATGACAGGTCGGCATGGTGAAAGGTGAGTGCAGGTTGCAAACACCGCATCACGTCAGCGTTGACAATTTCGTCGCGGACAAAGCTTTGTTCCTGATGACCTCCTGCCTTGATTATGGAGACAAGCAACTGCACTGCTCTCGGTGTGGGATGCGCATCAAGTGGGAACCGGCGTTCGTCTCGGCACATCGAATGGCAGGTGATTGCGTTGGTACGGGGATAATTGTTCAGGTCGATATTCCATACTGCCCCCAGTGCGAGGAGATACCCTATGTAAGAGGTTGCGTTCATGTCCGCGACGGGCAGGATGTGGCGGCACAACTGGCGGCTTGATTTCTCCCTTGTCAGATTCGCAACTCATAGCGGATCGGTTCAGCTAGGCAGACTTGGTTGGTCGCGTGCAACTCGATCACCTATTCGTGCTTGCGAATTTCTGAGGACGCGTTTCAAGAGGTTGCCGCATCTCATCCACACTTACAGCGTCCTTGACTCGCACAACATTAGTCTGAGCAAAACTGCTCCAGACACGGCGTACTCGTCAGTCCCGCAACAGGGGTAACGCCGCCGCTGAATCGCTTGCACCGAGCGCCTAGCTGCTTTATTGAGTGTCGCGCTCGATTTCTCTTGTTGGACTGCGCGGCCCGCTGGAGTCGGCCAGAAAGGCAATGACCATGACACCCGAAGAAAAGAAAGAAGAAGAAACTGTTCTCGCTCTCCTCGGGGATTATGCGGCTGCCCAAGAAGAGCTAGGACGGCCCAAATCGCCTTCGTCGTAAAGGACACGCGGGAGAAGGGCTGGGCTTCGCTGGTACACTGCCAATTTCTAGCCGAGGATAAAGTCGTCGCTACCAAGAACGCTGCGCGGAAGGCATGGGAAGCGTACCATTTGAAAAAAGAAGGCTTAACTGCCAAGGGCGTCCAAGCCGTGGTTATTGTCCCGCCAGAATGATTCTGGCCAACATATAGTTTCAGGCACTTAGCGGCAACCCCGTGACCTGTTAAGTTGTTGGATTATTTGCTTAGGAAGGGATTGGCAAGGTCGCGCTCTACCACTGAGCTATTCCCGCTCGACGAACTTGGCTATAAACAACCCAATAGCCTGCGGCAATGATCTCACGTACCGTCACCGGAGCAAATTTGATGCAAGCTTATCGCGGTGACCACTGCGGATCTTCTTCCGGCCGAACGACGTGGCCGTCCCGCATGTGAATGATGCGGTCTCCGAACTTGGCGGCTTCTGGGTTATGAGTGATCATCAGTACGGTCTGGCCTAACTCTTGATTAGACTGACGCAACATTTTCAGAACGATGTTCGAGTTCTCCGTATCAAGGTTGCCGGTGGGTTCGTCGGCCAAAACCACCGCAGGTTTGTTGACCAGGGCGCGGGCCAGTGCGACGCGCTGTTGCTCCCCTCCGGAAAGTTCCGAGGGGCGATGGTTCAGGCGTTTGCTGAGACCCAGCAGATCACAAATGCGATGGAAGAATGCGGGATCGCGGTCGCCGTTGCCGGAAATTTCCTGAGCGATAGCGATGTTGGAGCGGGCGTCGAGAGTAGGGAGCAGGTTGAACTTCTGGAACACGAAGCCGATCTTGCGCTTGCGCATGCGTGTTCGCTCCGCATCGGAGAGGGCAGCGAAGTCGTCGCCATCCATGATTACTTTGCCGGAATCAGTGCGGGTGAGACCTCCGAGCAGATAAAACAGTGTTGACTTGCCACTGCCGGAGGGACCCACGACGGTGACGAATTCTCCTTTTTGTACGCTGAAGGAGACTCCGCGGAGCGCGGGCACATCGATTTTTCCCACGCGATAAGTTTTGTGTAAATCGATGGCTTCAATGAATGCGCCCATGCCAGCCATGATCTTACACGACGCACTGTTGGTCGACGGTATTCCTAGGCGAGCAAAATTCCGTGGCGAGCTAAGCGGCTAGCTGTTCAGGCAACACCGACTTTACGCGGTAGTGGCGTCGAGCGCTGCTGCACCCGCTTCGGTCCGCGCTTGCGCACCAGAAGCAAGCGGATCCGCTCCAGCAGATCTGCCGGCGCATACATCCCTCTGGCCAGAAATACGTCGGCTTGGGAGTCGTGGTCATAGGCGCGGACCCTACTCGAGATGAGGATAGTTGGAACCTCGGGACTGAGTGCCTTTATCGCAGCGATCAACTGCGGACCATCTATTCAAGGCATCGCCATGTCGGTGACAACCAGGTCAATGCCGCCTTGTTTGAAGCGTTCCAGTGCCAGTTCGCCGCGGGAATAACTGGCCACACGATAGCCGCGGGTCTCAAGCACGATTTTGCGATGGGAGAGAGATTGCTCGTTATCGTCAACACACAAAATCGTGCGCTTAGGTTTCATTCACCGCCTGTTACCGAAGGCCGCCGCTTGTGAACCGGAGCCAACGGGATTTCTCTGTTCGCGAAGGATGGAAGAGCGAATTGATGCTAACGGCAAATGACGAACACTGTAAAGTATCGCCGAAGCAAATGGCAAAGTCTGGCTATTGTTTTTCTCGCGGTGTTGTGAAAGTTATGATTTTGTAATGCTTCCGCATGGTGGATCAGAGGAAAAGCTCACCTCGCATAATTTCTACTGCGTGCCCGCCAACGCGTACGTTAACTATACGGTTATCACGCTGTGAGGAGCGGACGAAAATCCGGCTAGGCCGGTTCATCTCAACTCCCTGTTCAATCAAGACGCGTTCATCAATCGCGGCCACCCCGTGCGCAACCATCCAGGCAGCAGAACATCCGGCGGCTGAGCCAGTGGCAGGGTCTTCACCGTTATAAAACAGCATGCGTGCGTGCAAGCGGGCATCGCGAGCCACGGTCTCACGAGTGACAAAATAGAAAAACCTACCGCCCGTCTTTTCCAGATATTCGGCAGCGTGCTGCGAGTCGATGTGCAAGTTCTGTATGACAGTCAATGATTTCAGTGGAGTCACGGTGAAAGGCACGCCTGTGGATACCGTTTCTATAGGCAGGGAATCGTCGAAATCTTCTATGCGCAATCCGGTAGCGCGCGCGACCGCTTCGCGATCATGCTGCACGCCGAAAGTTGGGTCGATCTGCGTCATCTCGCCGAATGCAGGCTCCGAAGCATGATCTTCAAAATGGACGGGAACCCTGCCTACGTTCAGTTCGAGCATGATCTGTTGAGCCCCGCTATGACCCCGCAAAGTAAAGGCGGTCCCCAGCGTGGGGTGACCCGCAAATGGTAATTCCTCCTGCACGGTAAAGATGCGGACGCGGATTCCCCGTTCCTGTTCGACGGCGGGCTCGCGAGGCAGGATGAAGGTGGTCTCGGAAAGGTTCATCTCCTTCGCGATCGATTGCATCTCCGCGTCCGTTAATCCTCGGCCGTCCGGAAATACCGCCAAAGAATTGCCTTCGAGGGCACGGGACGAGAAAACGTCCCACTGTGCCATGGCCAGGCGCCGTGTTGTTTTGGTCATCGATTGTTCTCCAGCGTTTGTCTCCGGCGAGGGCTAGACTGCCCAGTGAACTAGGGCGCGCAAGCAAACAGATGCGTGTGGGAACTCTACGATGCAGGAAAATCTAAATTAGCTGTGCTGCTCCGCATCCCGCGGTTGACAGCGCTGGTTCGTACTTCTATTCTGACTACATGTTTTGCCCTTCCAACGCCGGCGCGCCATGCTGTCGCATGTGTCCGCTGTCGTGTGGGTAGGGATCGGCCATAGACATTTCCCAACCCACCCGATGAAGCGGGTGGGTTTCGTTTTTCATCC
>DATNKA010001065.1:0-3868 GCA_035603655.1 Candidatus Acidiferrales bacterium
CTGCCGAGCCGATCATGATGATGCGACCACCCTCATTCATGTGCTTCAGCGCCGCCTGCGTCGCTACGAATACGCCGCGGACGTTGATGTCAAGCACGCGATCCATCTCTTCCAGCGTGGTCTCCTCGAACGCTTTCGGAATGGCCGTGCCGGCATTGTTCACAAGGATGTCGAGCCGGCCGAATGTCGCAACAGTTTTTTCGACTGCGGCTTTGCCGGCGTCGGCATCCGCGGCGTCCGCCTGAATCGCGATCGCTTTTCCGCCGGCGCGTTCAATCGCTTTGACCACCGCAGCGGCCGCGTCGGCACCTTTGGTGTATGTAATGGCCACCTTCGCTCCGTCCACGGCCAGACGCTCAGCAATTGCGGCACCAATGCCGCGCGAGCCGCCGGTGATGAGTGCAACCTTTCCTTCTAATTTCTTTGACATGGTCCTTCTCCTCGAACTAGACGTATGCTCATCAGGCATGAACCCAAATCTTACTGCTCGCCCAATGCATCCAGTCACCCCATTGGATTACCGATCAGGCCAGTAGTAGCGCCGTTAAAGCATACTTTGTTAAGCTGGCATCCGATGCCTTGCAAGCATGGGAGTGAGAATGGAATTACGACATCTTCGCTACTTCGTCGCGGTTGCCGAGGCAGGAAGCCTGACGGTGGCGGCAGAGCGAAAACTGCACACGTCACAACCTTCGTTGAGTCGGCAGATTCGAGATCTTGAGGCCGAGGTGGGTGCCCAGCTCCTGACACGAAGGGCTCGCGGCATCGAATTGACACCGGCGGGTCGAGCCTTCCTCGATCACGCCCGCGTGGTGCTATCGCAGGTTGAAGCGGCAGCCGAGGCTGCACGCCGGGTCGCTCATCCCGCCAAGCCATGTTTCACCATGGGCTTTTTGACCGGACACGAATTGAGGTGGATGCCAGAAGCCTTGCGGATCTTGCGCGACGAATTGCCCAACATCGACGTGATGATTTCGAGCCAATATTCGCCGCAGCTCGCGAATGCGCTTTCGAAGGGAACCGTCGACGCAGCTTTTCTTCGACGGGAAAAAGGGGTGCCAGGGGTGGCTTTCCGTACTCTCGTCAAGGAACCCTTGGTAGTGGTCTTGCCGAGTGACCACCGTCTCGCTGCGCTCAAAGCCATCAGTCCGGGGGATCTAGTGGGCGAAACATTCGTAGGCGTGTCGGACACCGCTCCCGTCCTGCGTGGGGTCATCCACAATTACCTGAAGCGGTCCGGAATCACTATCACGCCAGATCACGAGATCGACCACGTCGTCATGGGCGTGTCCTTAATAGCGTCGACGGACGGCGTAGGGTTGTTACCTGCGTACGCACAGAATTTTCTCACTTCGTCGGTAACGAGTCGCCCTCTCAAGGGAGACACGCCCACTGTCGATTTGGTCCTCGGCTACAGAAAGTCGAACCAGTCTCCCATCCTGAAGCTTTTGCTTTCGAGATTGGACGAGTTGGTCGTTCGTGTTTCGAAGAAGAGCCGCTAAAAATCGGGAATGCATCCTACCCAAACGTTGATCCATCCAATCAACTGCCCGGTTCATCGGCAACTCGGAGACTATGACCGGCAGCGACGGCCGGGCTTCGCCTTTGACCGGTTCTCCTACCGCGCCGCGTTTACATTTAAGTGTCGTAGACTGTCGACACTTGGCGAGAGAACTGTCGGCAGACTGACGCGCGGTCCGAAGGTACTGCAAGCTCAAACAACAAAACTCTTCTGTCCTCAATCAGTTGCTGCCGTCCTGGTTGGCGACGCGTCTTTGGCAGACGGGATGCACTGTATCTTTCTGGTGTTGAAAAGACCAAATGCTCGGCGAACCGCCTCGAGATTTATCGCGGAGACGAGCGCGAATGAACAGATCATGGCCTCAGCCATCGTGACCATTCAGCACGGATGCGGCTGCGTCTTCAGAAACTCTGGGAAAGTTTCAGCTGAATGGTGATAAGTTGACAGTGATGCGCATTCTTCTCCTCGACTTAGGTGTGGAGTCTACCGGGCAGGTAGAGCAAGCCCTGGCCAGTCAAGGCTATGAAATCACCGCCGGCCACGACCTGACGGTTGATCAAGTTTTCGCTCTTTCCCCGGACGTCCTGATCACCGAAGCCACGCCGTCCGATCTCAGCTGCTGCGGTTTGATCAGCCAAATCAAGGCAGGGCCTGATCCGCGAACCCTCAAGATTGTGATGATCGTTCATGGCGGCGCCTTGGAACGTGCCCGCGCGCTGGACTTGCGCGCTGACGATGTCGTTTCCTTCCCTTTTGAACCCCTGGAATTCGCAGCGCGGATCAGGACGCAGTTCCGTGAGAGACAACCAGAGATAGAACTCGAAGCGAAGCTGAACGATGCACTGCAAAAAGAGCACTTGGCGGAAAGTGCTGTGGAAGCCCTGACTGGCGGCATGAATGCCAAAAGGCGCTTTGGGCTGATTCCAGCGCTTTTTGTTCTCAGCGCGGCCGTGGTCCTGGCAGCACTCACACTGCTCATTTCGAACCGGCACAGCCGCAAGGATACGCTCCAGCTCAAAGCGGAGGTTGCGCAGCTGAACGGCGGAATTTTGCAACAGGGAGAACTCCTGCGCCGGGCAGAACAGGCGCGTGCGTCCCTGACCTCAAGTGATGCAACTCGCGAGTCTTTGAAGGCGCAAACCGAAGAGATCCGCCAGAAGATAGCCGCGGACGGCGATACAGATAGCGAATCTCTGAAGAGGCAGTTTCAGGAGACTCAGAACCGGCTGCGTCGGCTTGAAAATGAGGGCCGAGTTGCGGAAACGATTGTTCACACATTCGGACCGAGCATCTGCTTATTGCACGTGGTAGTGGAGTTCCGTGACAAAGAGTCCGGACAGTTAATCCTTATCTCCACCGATGCCACTGGGAAAGCACAGGTTGACGACAAAGGAATGGTATCTCTGGGAACAGAAGGAACGGGGCCGCCTCTGCAGCTCGATATCTTTGGGACAGGATTTCTGGTCGCACGTGATGGACGTCTTCTCACGAATCATCACGTGGCGGAACCTTGGTGGGGTAATGAGGAATTGAAGCCGCTTCTCGACCGGGGTGCTTCCGCGTTCGCCGCGTCTTACACGGCGTACTTCCCCGGGAGCTCTCAAGGCATCGCGGCCAAGCTCGACCGCACTTCGCCGGATGCTGATTTGGCGACTCTCAAACTGCTGACTCCAGCACCGCCTCACATCGCAGTACTGGAGGTCGATGATCGGAGGGAAGCAAGTGTGTCGGGGGATCCCGTCGTACTGATTGGCTATCCGACGGGAATCGAAGGCATCCTCGCCCGCGCTGGAAATGACGTCACACACAAAGTGGTGGAAAACGCCCGCGAGGTCACCCAGATTGTTTCGCAGATGGCGGCCCAAAACCTCATTCGCCCAACGACTACCCAGGGACATATCGGAGATGTCTTAAAGGACAAGATTGTTTACGATGCGGCGACAACTTCCGGCGGTTCCGGTGCACCGCTATTCAATCGAAATGGCAAGGTCATTGGTGTGAACTTCGCCATGTTGAATGACTTTGGCGGCTCGAACCTGGCGGTCCCGGTTCGTTACGCGGACGAACTGCTGAAGTAAATCCATCTTCTTCCTTTGCCCATTGGCCGCTCCACGCCTACGATCGTTCCCAGCACGACAGCGGCTAACGGTTCGATAAAGATAGATAAACGGTAATGAGTGGTGTGACCGAATTGCTTTGCCTCTTTGCAGAGTTGTTCGCCCGGCTCGTGGTTGCAACTCGATTTTCAGCTTAGAACGTCAGCTTCAGCGCGACCTGTCCGATTCGTGGTGGCGCTGCTTTCAGCACATGTCCGAATGTCGGGCTGTTGATGTTTCCGTCGACCGA
>DATNKA010001066.1:0-11718 GCA_035603655.1 Candidatus Acidiferrales bacterium
ACCGCCATGTTCCAACTTCACAGTGCTGCCTTCATACTGAACGAGCGAATCATTCAGAATCAGAACGATTGAGCCTGAAGCGTTTATGTTGGCAGCCGAGTCCCGATTGGTCTGTACTAAGTCACCGGAAAAAATAGCGGACGACCTTGCTATGCTGCTGCCATTGAGCATTGCGATTCCATGGCTATAGAGTATGGCAGCAGGTTGGTCCGCCGCAAATAGGGCAGTCGCAAAAACCACGGCCACCATGGAGCTCAAGATCTTCAAGTAGAGAGCCTTCTCTTTTATCATCGGAAGTGCTTCCGCCTTTTTGGGATCAACCTGAGCGAGGAGGCGAATTCAGCAGGCACGCGAATTACCATCCTGCAGAAAGAAGGCGCGCCGATCCCACACCCCGTTAATAACCAACTTAATTCCGTAAAGGCATCGTACCCTCGAAAGTTCTTGGCAGTCAATGGCTTTTGTGCTTGTTAACGGTGGAAAACTTTTTAATCTCACCCTATCGTTATCGCCACTGATCAATCGCTTTCCACCAAATCAGTCGCAGCCACTCATCGACAAAGGTCTTAGCCCACTGACGATGGGTCCACCACCTGGATCCGAATCCCTGGTCATTGCGCGCCGCCGCTACGGAGTATTCCCGTTCCGGGAATTCCCGCCGGAAAACCCCTAGAGCCCGCCGCGTGTGAAAATCCGAAGTCACAATCAAGACGCTTTTCGCTCCTTCGCGCTGCAAACATTTTTCCGCCTCCCTGGATTCGTCTTTGGTTGACAGTCCGGTGATCGGGCAAATGCTGACTGGGGCGGGCTGAGGCAGATCTTCGATGTACTTCTGCGCTAATTCGATTTGAGTGAATTCGTAGAGTTTTGCGTTCGTGGGAACATCCAGAACGACGCGCCTTCCGTATCCCTGGGAGAGAAGTTCCAACGCCCGCTGCGGACGCCGGTCGGTCTCTCCGGCCAGCACCAGAATGGCATCGGAGCGCCTTGGGGCATCTACAATCAGGAAACTGCCCGCTTTCGCCGCTAGTCCCAGCGATAATCCTGCAAGCACTGACAACGCCAGGATCCACAGAGATTTGCGTGCGCCCGGTCTCACAAGTTCCCCATTTTGGGTGATGAACTCAACTTTCGCGGCCATTCAGCGCGCTCCACCACCCCGCGCCGCAGCTACTGCGTGCTAGAATCGAAGCGAAATTACTAGTCGAAGATATCCTGATCGGGGATTCCTGTCACACCAATGACCATTCAATCTGCCGCCACTCGCACGGTCGCTTCAACCAAAGACAAGATCAAGCAGCGCCAGGCACGCGTTGGAATTATCGGCTTGGGTTATGTAGGACTGCCGCTGGCTCTGCTGTTCTCTGATCAGAAATTTGCCGTCACCGGTTTCGACATTGATCAGCGCAAGGTCGATACCCTCGCGAAAGGGGGGTCTTACATCTACCGGATCAGCACGGAGGAAATCCAGACGGCGAAGGCTCAGGGCTTTTCGGCAACCTCCGATTACGCGCACATCGAGGAGATGGACGCGATTATCATCTGCGTGCCCACGCCCCTCAATCAATATCATGAGCCCGATCTCAGCTATATCACCGACACGACGCACGCCATCGCTCCCCATCTTCAGCCCGGCCAGCTGGTAGTGCTCGAGAGTACAACTTACCCTGGCACCACAGAAGAAGTGATGGTGCCGATTCTTGAGAAAGAGAACAAGCTTGGGCTGAAGGCTGCCCGCGGCGACTCCGACGCGAAGCAGGAGTTTTTTGTGGCGTTTTCTCCCGAACGCGAAGATCCTGGCAATACCACGGTGGCCCGTCGCGACATCCCAAAAGTGGTGGGTGGAGTCAACCCGCAGGCTTCTGAGTTGGCTGCAGCCCTCTACGGATCAATCTTCCAGCGCACCGTTCCTGTCTCCTCGCCCGCCGTGGCCGAGATGACCAAGCTACTGGAAAATATCTATCGCTGCGTCAACATCGCACTGGTCAATGAGCTAAAAATGCTCTGCCTGCGCATGGGACTGGACATATGGGAGGTCATCGAAGCCGCCTCCACCAAGCCCTTCGGCTTTCATCCCTTTTACCCCGGGCCCGGTTTAGGCGGACACTGCATTCCGGTCGATCCCTTCTACCTCTCATGGAAAGCCAAGGAATGGGACTTCCGAACACGTTTTATTGAACTGGCAGGAGAAATCAACACCAACATGCCGTATCACGTGCTCGCCTCCATCAGCGGCGCGCTGAACCAACATAAGAAATCGGTTAACGGAGCTCGCGTCCTTATCCTCGGCGTGGCCTACAAGAAAGATATCGACGATCTGCGCGAATCTCCCGCTCTTACCATCATCGAATTGTTGCAAAAAGAGGGAGCAGCGGTTAGCTACCACGATCCTTACTTCCCTTTCATCGGAAAAGGGCGCAAGTACGACCTGCAAATGAAGCGTTCCGAACTGGAAAAACTTGGCGAGTACGACTGCGTCGTGATCGTCACCGATCACTCCGACTACGATTACCGGCGCGTTGTCGGCGAATCCCAGTTAGTGGTTGACACCCGCAACGCGACCAAGGGAATCGACAGCCCTAAAGTTGTGCGCTGCTGAACTTGCCCCCCTCAGGGGTAAAAGAATCGATCAGGATGTAAATATTTTCTCCATAGTCTCGAGGCCGGCCATGGCTTCTCCTGACGGTGCTGCAAGTACTTGAAAAATATAATGTTGCACTTTCTTTGGCGTGGCCGAAACGGCCTTTGCCGTGCATATTTTCTCTATGCGGTAGTAGACTTAAGACGGTTTCATCCTCTGCACCCCAGGGGCTTGAATTCAGTCGACTAAAAACTTTCGAGCCGAACAAATATCTTGAGATTTATCGAGTAAAGCGGTTATGGCATATTCTGCATCGCACCAGACTCCGTTCTCGTTGCTCCCTAAAACGAGAACTCCTTGGACGGAATTCGTTTTCAGCACCGGGACACAGGCCTGCGTAGTCGCGGTTTTAATATGGATACGCTTGCTGCAACCCGCAATCGTATCGCCTCCCGAGCATACGTTCCGTTCGGTCCAGTTGGTCAGCACGCCAGTTCCGGTCAATCATCAGCCGCAGCCCGTGCGTCCGCTGCCAAAGCCCGTGTTCGTCGCGAATGTTGATCCGCCTGTCAACGCCTTGCGGCTTCCCGCTCCTCAACCCAAGGCTGTGAAAGTGGAAGAACCTTCCGCTCCTAAGGTTAGTATTGCCGCCAAAAAGCTGGAGCCACTGCCTCCTAGCCCCGCGCCGGCGATTCCCAGGGGGGTGGCGACGAACGTGTTTTCGACCGGCAGTTCGGCCGCTCCGACCATCGCGCGCGCTCCGTCCCAGGTTCAAACCGGAGGTTTCGGCGATCCCAATGGACTTCCCGCCAAGGCGAATCAAGGGAAGCCCGTCAACATCGCAGCTCTAGGATCCTTCGATCTGCCATCCGGTGGAGGTTATGGCAACGGCAGTGGTGGCACCAAGGGAGCGCGTGGCGTGGTCGCAAGTACCGGCTTTGGCAATGGCACGGCCACTGGCGATAGCCACCCACGTGCATCGCAGACGGTTCAGCAAAGCGGCTTCGGGGATGCTGACGTACCCGCTCCACCCTCCGCGCGGTCCCACGCAGCCCCAACTGCGACCGCTCCCGGCGTGCCTGCGGAAATCATTTCCAAACCCACACCGGTCTATACTCAAGAGGCTCGCAGTCTGAGGATTCAAGGCGAGGTTCTTCTGGAAGTTGTGCTGCAGGCCTCGGGCAACCTGCAGGTGTTACGCGTGGTGCGGGGATTGGGTCACGGCCTTGACGACAACGCGGTCAAGGCAGCCGAGCAGATTCGGTTTAAGCCGGCGACAAAGAATGGCCAACCAGCCGATTCCACCGTCGTTTTGCACATTATTTTTCAGTTGGCGTAGGGTCAAAGGTTTTTTATGCGCAATTTGCACCTAGGTTTGCTTTCGCTGTGGTTCGTGTTGGCGTCGTCGTTCCCCGCCCTTTCGCAGGACTCAACATCTTCGGCGCCGCAAGTCTCGGCCAGCGACGCTCCCGGTCAAAGTGGGATCACGCTCGCCCCGCCTCCCGCATCTTTCAATGACGTGATGGATCGGGTGATCGAGAAAGAGCACCTCTTCGTTGCTCAGATGCGCCACCTGCGTCCTATGGTGGAGACCTATTTGCAGGATCTGAAGTCCGACAGCAATGGAAATGCGGAGCCCGTCAAGGACGAGTATTTCCTGGGACGCCTCGACATGAGCGATGGTCCAGAAGATACCTCATTCGTGGGCCAACCTGGATTCGGCCGCCGCATGGCCGCTCGCCTAACCGGCCTGTATTCCATGCGTTTCCTGCCGCTTGGCTTCGCGCAAATGGTGGTCCTCGATACCGATTTTCAAAAGAAATATTACAACTTCAACTTCGTGCGTCGTGAGTTTCTGGGCGAAGTGCGCTGCCTCGTGATCGATGTTCAGCCTAAAGAGAACGCCCCGCCCGGACGGTTTCTGGGGCGCATCTGGGTTGAAGACCAGGATTACAACGTGGTGCGCTTCAATGGCACTTACTATCCTCATCCGAAGACGAGCTTCTACTTGCACTTCGACAGTTGGCGCCTCAACATGCGGCCGGGCACATGGCTGCCGGCATATGTTTTCAGCGAAGAAACGAACATGAAGACGGCTATGGGCCGGAATCTACACTTCCGCGCTCAGACCCGCCTCTGGGGATATGACCTGAAAGCTCTGAATAAGAATGCGGAGTTTACCCAGATTCTCGTCGACTCACCCCAGTCGGTGAAGGATCAGAGCGACGCCGCGGCAGACGCAACGCCCGTAGTCGCCGAGCGAATGTGGGAGCGGCAAGCCGAGGACAATGCTGTGGAGCGACTGCAGAAAATCGGCCTGCTCGCGCCTTCTGGTGAAGTCGACAAAATTTTGCTCACCGTGGTCAACAACCTCCTGGTGACCAATAATATCGATCTACAGTCGGACGTTCGCTGCCGAGTCCTGCTCACTTCTCCGCTAGAGTCGTTCACCATCGGTCACACTATCGTCATTAGCCGCGGGCTGCTCGATGTTCTTCCCGACGAGGCCTCCCTCGCCATGGTCCTGGCCCACGAACTGAGCCACATCGTGTTGGGACATCAGTTCGATACGAAACTGGCTTTCAATGATCGCTTGTTTTTCCCCGATGAAGATTCCTTCCAGCGCATGGACTTCAAACGCCACTCGGCCGACGAAGATGCCGCCGACGCCAAGGCGTTGGAATTGCTCAAGAATTCTCCCTACAAGGATAAGTTGGGAACTGCTGGGCTGTTCCTAAAGGCGTTGCAGCAAAGTGCTCCCGAGCTGCCGAATCTGATTCGCCCGCACTTGGGTGACAGTGTGGCGAGCAACAAGAGCATCCGCATGTCGGCGCTTCTGACCTCCGCACCGCAACTGGAGCCAAAACGCACCGATCAGATCGCCGCGCTGCCCCTCGGTGGACGCATCAAGCTCGATCCCTGGACGGACCAGGTAGAATTGGCCAAGGCAAAACCCGTCGCCTTAGTCTCAGCGCGGGAGAAGATGCCGTTCGAAATTACGCCGTTTTTCCCCTACCTGACCAGATTATCTACCGTGGGCAGCGATAACGTGGCTGTGACTGCGCCCAACCCAAAGTGAATGGCTGAGCCCGGCAAGTCCTTTTCTGGAGGATTGCAGACAAAGTCATCGACGCGCCGGGCGGCGCGTTGCGAGGGTCAATTTCAACTCGCCGAGTGTAGCTTTTATTGGATGGAGCTGCCGACTTGAGAGAACACGGTGTTTGCGTTAGACCCGATGAGCCGGACAGTGCCCACCACAATCACCAGAATTACCGCCAGCATTACCGCGTACTCAGCGATATCCTGACCGCTTTCATCCTTCCAAAGATCTTGCCAGACGCTTCGTAGAATTTTAGCCACGGGCTCCGTCTCCTTTTTAATTTGTCTTAACCCCTTATGGGGGAGTAGTTCAATGAGGACACCTTCGACCGGATCAGTTGCTGTCCCGAGGCTGGTCTCGAATCATGATAGGTAGGGCGACGGCATCCGCCAATGGCCCATAAGTGCCATGCCGCCAGGCGAACCAAGTCCCCGTCAAAAACTCTTATCGGACACTCTTCAAACAATACTCTTCAAAGGCAGTGACTGATTTACTGCAAACAGCGCCAACTCCAGGCGAGTCGAGACTCCCAGCTTGTCGAAAATATTGCTGAGGTGATGCTTAACCGTGTCCTCGCTGATTTTGAAGTACTCCGCAACCTCTCGATTGGAGTATCCGGCCACCACTGCGGCCACAATTTCCAACTCCCGCGGAGTCAGCCCGAATTTTTTCTGGCGCGCCTCGTCACTGGATGACTGAACCAGCGTCCTCAAGTATTGCACCAGGTTGGAAACGCTTTCGCGTCCTACCCAGTATTCGCCCTCCATCACGGTATGGATGGCTTTCAGCAATAGTTGAGTCGCGGAATCCTTCAGCACGACGCCCCGAGCCCCTAATTGCAGAGCCTCCACAATCTGGCTTTTTTCCGCGGCTGCGGTCAGCAGAATCACTCGCACCGGATTCGAATTGTGCCCCACGCTCAGGTCTCGCAGGGCTTCGAGACCCGGATGCCTGGGCATTGCCAGATCCAGCAGCAAAATGTCGGGCTTTAATTGCCGTGCCATTTTCACGGCTTCTGCCCCGTCGGAGGCTTCCCCCAGCACGGTCAGGTTGGGCTCGGCTTCCAGCAGCCGCCGCAAACCATCCCGGAAGATAGGATGATCGTCAGCAATCACGATGCGAATGGGCTGTGACTTCTTAAAATTCATCGGAAACTTCTCCACCCTTTGGAACTTTAATCTCCAGACGCGTCCCCGTACCGGGACTTGATTCTACCGTCAGTGTACCTGCAATTAAACGAACCCGTTCCTTGATGATCATCGGACCTTTACCCATCTGGTCTAGTTCGTCCTGCGTAACGCGCCCCGAGAAGGGGAAGCCCTTGCCGTCGTCCTCGAGCGTAAGGTTCCACTGGCTCGCAGTAGAACCCAACCGCACCAGCGTATGGCGTGCGCTGCTATGCTTGCGGACGTTGACCAAACCCTCCTGGACGATGCGTAACAATTCCCGGCAAACCTTATCCGGCATATCGAGTTTTTCAATGTCGCTAACAAAACGCGCCGAAATTCCGGTCTCTCTTTCAAAGCGCTCTACCGCATCGGTGACGATGCTCATGAATTTTCGCGAGTCTACCGCGATCGCCTTCATCTGCTGCATCAATTCCCGCAGTTTGAGCACTTCTTCCCGCAGCAGTCCCTGGATGCGGCCCAGTTCGCCACTGACCACGTCTGGCGTGGTCTCCGCCTGACGTCGCAGAACGTCCACCTGCATCTCCACCGCAATCAGCGATTGCACCGCCCCATCGTGCAATTCTCTGGCAAAGCGGGCCCGCTCGGTCGCTCCCGCCCGGCGGCGCAGACGGTGCAGCAGATAAACGTTGTAGACTGCCGGCCCCACCTGGTAAACCAGGTCGAGCAGAAAACGCAATTCCTCGTGCGTCTCCCCGCGCCACGAGGGTTCAAATATAAAGACGCGGCCCCGCCATTCGCTGCCGAAGACGAAAGCCACCGAAATCAACGAGCGGAAGGGATGCCCCTGATTCAATTCCAGCAATGCTTTGGTGCTCGGCGAAGGCACCTCATTGCCCTCTTCGTCCAACGCGACCACCGACCAGCGCTTTCCCTCGTGAGACGCATGGCATACCTCACCTGGAAAATCCTCAAGATAAATTTTCGCATCGTGCGGGCGGGAATCCATCCATGTGAAATCTGAAAGTTCTCCGCTGAGGTTGCGCAACTCACCCAAAAATCTTCGCTGGCTCTGAGTCTCCTGCGCGGCAACGACAATCCGCGCCGCTCCATACATGCTGACCACTTCCCGGCTGATCTGCTGCAAGGTCCCGGTCAGCCCCGCTTCCACCCGCACCTTCGCAAGCATTCGAGTAACTCCGGCCTTCTCTGCTCGCAAATGCTTTTGCTGCTCCGCCAAATAGCCCAGCAGTAATCCCATCACCAGCAAGTACACCGACAACATGAACAGCCGTTTCGGCTCGAATTCGATCGTGTTGATATGCAGTCCGGAAAAAACACGCCAGGGCAGGGTTCCTCCGTGCGTGGTCCAAACGTGCAGCAGTAGAATGCTTTCCGCCCACAGCAAAACCACCTCTGCCGCCGCCGTACTCAAGGTCTCCCACAAACCCCAGCGGTAAGCCGCCGCCGTCAGCACGAAAACAAAAAACAAAAAGAACGGGCTTCTCGGACCCTCGGCAAATACCGAGATGAAAGCCGGCCACACAATGTCGGCAGCATGCACCAGGAGGCGAAACGAAGACGTCGACTCCTGACGCCGGCGCAACAGCATCAGCACCAAAATTCCATTTGCCAGGTAGAAGACAAATAAACCGTATGCCGCCCGGGAGTGGCCCAGTTGCGTCGGATCCATGCGGATCGCTACCAAAGCAGAAACCGCCAGAAATACGCGCGCCGTCGCCAGCCAGCGCTCCGTGCGCCGAACCTCGCCGGGGTCGGCGGAAGCCTTTGGTCGGCCCAAAAAACGGTGATTAGGGTCCTTGTGCAATCGAGTCAGTTACTTACCACTGCAGTGCGGAATCTATATAGTTTACGGGAATTATCTCGCATACTATTGATAAGAAAGGTGAGCATCAAGGAAAAGCTATCCTCCGTGCCCATTCGACTTCGAGAGTCTTTGGGTCGACACTTGTGACCTGACAGATTACTTCAGTAACCTGAGCTATTTATTATCCCAGTCTAAGATAGCAGCGAGGACTGTCTTCTTGCGCGCTTATTCCAAATTGTGGACCGCGGCCGTCGCAGCCTGTCTGGGCACGCTAATCGTCGCTGCCTTTGTACTCCACCATTCGTTCGCCCTCACTGCCTTCAGCGATTGGATTCAGTCTATCTTGCTGTTGTCCGCGGCGCTGTGTTTCATACCCAACGCGCTACGGTCGCAGGGACGAATGCGCATGTTCTGGGTGCTGCTGGCCACCGGCATGGCATTCTGGTTTTCCTATCAGCTGATGTGGACCTATTTTGAGTTTTGGCTGCGCACTGACGTCCCTGATTTATGTGCCGCCGACATCGTTCTCTTTCTCCACATCGTTCCGCTGATGGCAGCACTCGCGCTGCGTTCCCATGCCCCGCAAGAGGAATATTCCCCGCGTCTGCGCCGGCTTGATTTTGCCCTCATGATGGTGTGGTGGATGTATCTTTACGTTTTCGCCGTAATGGCTTGGCAGTACGTCGTCCCCAATATCGATGCCTACAATGACAATCTGAATCTGCTTTACTTGATAGAGAAATTTGCCTTTCTGAGCGCCTTATTCGTTGCCTGGATAAACAGCAAAGGCGGTTGGAAAACCCTCTACGCCAATCTGTTCGGGGCCAGTTTTACCTACGCCGCCGGTTCCTATTTTGCCAATTGGGCCCTTGGCCATCAGGCCTATTACAGCGGAAGCCTTTACGATATTCCTCTGACGGCATCCATGGCTTGGTTCACCGTGATCGGCCTGTGGATCCGCCCCGATGGCTCTCAGGCCAGCGTCCCGACGAATTCTACTTCGCATGGCGTCTGGCTGGCCCGATTAGGTATGATCACGGTTTTTTCGCTCCCGATGTTGGCTGCCGGGGCTCTGCTGGAACCTAACGTCCCGGCGCGCATCCGTTCGTTCCGCCTGGCGCTGACTCTGGGAGCGGCGTTATTTATGGGGATCGTCGTTTTCGTGCGCCAGCGCTTGCTCGATCGCGAGCTGCTCCGCCTGCTCAATCAGTCGCGAGAGTCCCTCGTCAATCTCAAACGTCTGCAGGCGCAAATCACCGAATCCGAAAAGCTGGCTTCCATCGGCCAACTAGTTGGGGGCGCGGCGCATGAATTGAACAATCCCATTGCCGCCATGATGGGGTATTCCGATCTGCTCTTGAATACAGAGCTCGAGCCCAGCCAACACGACCTAGCCTCAAAAATCGGGCAACATGTTCGCCGCACGAAATCGCTGGTCGCCAGTCTCATTAGTTTTGCTAAGCCAGGCCCCACTACCATAGCTCCAGTGGATCTCAACGCCGTGCTGCGCACGGCTGTGAAACTATCGCAGCCTCAGTGGAAGACTCTCAATATTGAAGTAAGCACCGTCCTGCAGCCCGATCTGCCACGCGTGCTGGGAGATTCCAATCAACTTCTTCAAGTTTGCGTGCAACTGCTCAACGGTGCGATCAACGCGGTCGAGCGGCAAGGTTGCGGCCTTCTAACCATTACCGCCGAACACAAAGATGGTATGGCAGTCATCCACATCTTCGACGCGGGTACTGCGGTATCCACTGACAGCACTCAGCCCCCTGCCGTCGAAGACGCCGTTCTCAAGCACGCCTCTGCCCGACCTCTTTCTGGCTTAGGCCTGAGCGCGTGTCAGGGCATCTTGCAGCAGCATCATGGAAAGATTTTCTGGCAGAGTGATCAAAACTGTGGAACCAGCATCCGTGTCGAACTTCCCGTCATTGCTCCGGCGTCCCAGAGATCCCCCGCAGCAGGTGGCCCCCAAAAGTGGCAACCTCAACCGTTCTCTTGAGCTGGCCGCAGGCGGCGTAAATGTCCCGACCCCGCGGCCGCCTTACAAACGCTGGAATTCCCGCATCCCGCAAAATCTTCTGAAACGCCGCCACGCGCTCCTCCCCAGGAGTCTCGAAGTCAATTCCCGGCCCCGGATTCAACGCAATCAAATTCACTTTGCACCGCAGCCCGCGCAGTAACTCGGCGACCTCTCTCGCATTCCCCGGCTCGTCATTCACGTGACCAAGCAGCACGTATTCGAATGTGATCCACTCTCGCGTGCGCAAAGGAAAATCTCGCGCAGCCGCAATCAACATTTCCAGATTCCACTTCTTGTTCAGCGGCATCAGCCGGGTGCGCAATGCATCGTTCGAAGCATTTAAAGAAATCGCCAGCTTTGGCCGGATCGCTTCTCCGCCAAAGTCACGAATGCGAGGCACAATCCCGGCCGTCGACACCGTCATGCGCCGCTCCGCGATCCCGACGCACTCCACCAGCAGTCGCGCGGCCTTCACGAAATTCTCATAATTCAGGAATGGCTCGCCCATCCCCATAAAAACCAGATTAACGCGATCCTCAGGCGGCGAAATTTGCTGATCTTTCAGAACTGCGCAAACCTGGGCCACAATCTCGGCCGCCGTCAGATTGCGCTTCACCCCCAGCACCGCCGTCAGACAGAACTGGCAATCGACCGCACAGCCCACCTGACTGGAGATGCAAATCGTAGAGCGCCCCAAGGCGCGCGTACTTTTTCCCGCCGGATATTTTCCAGATTCGCCGTTCGCTGGCACGCTCTGATCTTGACTGGCGAGATTTTGGGTAGCACCGCGTTTCAACCCTGCGCTAGGACTGCTCTTTTCGGATAGAGCAGCCCCGGATGTACCACTCTCAGCTTCCACCCCCGCCTCGCTCCCGTCGCCCGCTTCCCCGCCGTCGCCCTCCGGCATCCAGACCGTCTCCACACTCTGCCCGTCAGCGAACGCAATCAGATACCGCACCGTCCCATCGCTCGATACAAACTTATTTTCGATCCGGGCCGCCCCCACCGTGACTCCATCCCGATCCAGTCGCTCCCGAAACTCCAACGGCAGTGTGGAAA
>DATNKA010001067.1:0-3730 GCA_035603655.1 Candidatus Acidiferrales bacterium
CGAGTTTTTTGCCCAAGATACGATTAATGGCAGGACCATCCTTATTCGATACGCTTGGACGGACATGACCACGAATTCGCCCCACTTCGAGCAGTCATTCTCGGACGATGGTGGCAGGACCTGGGAAGTCAATTTTATTACGGATCAGACACGGGTGAAGGATGAATCTGACAAGGCACACTGAGTTCACGCATCCCGACATGCCCGCGGCTCCACGGTCCTGTCTTCGGGGCCGGACCCCAGAACTTGGGTCGGAGCGTTTGGAATGACATTCTGCCTTGGAGTCGCTCAGCGGGGGCGGCTCCCGTGGGCGACACATTCGTCACGAAACGCGCGTGCGTCGATGTCGATTTCCCAATCGACGCGGATGGTGGAATTTCAGGAAGAGTGACAACCGCAGACGGGAAGCCAGCGTCGAACGCGCAAGTAGCAATTCTGCCAGTTTCGCCGTAGCCCCAGTATTTCACTGTCCCCGCCGATGCGCGAGGGCACAGGATTCTGATTGAGCGTGCAGACCTCGATGCGCCGATTGACCGCCGTTTGCGTGACAGTTCGTATGTACCCTATGAGCGTCACTCGCCCAGAATCGTTGCAAGCATTTCGTGGACGCCTGGATACAGGTACACTGCGATGTGATGAAAAAGCTCCGATTCCTGGTGTCTCTTCACACCCGGGAGAACGATTTCCAAGTGGCACAAGCCCAGACCGCGGAAGCGACCGCGCACAAACTGAAGAGCGATGTGGAGATAGTGTTCGCCGATAACGACGCCGTGAATCAGAGCACGCAACTCCTAAAGGCAATCCAAAACCGAGTTGAGTCCCGACCTGATGCGATTGTTGTAGAACCGTTTGGAGGCACGGCCCTTCCGCAGGTAGCCCGAGCCGCCAGTGCTGCAGGAATCGGTTGGGCGGTACTGAACCGGAGGCCGGATTACTTGTCGGATCTCCGCAAGGCAGCAACCGCACCTATGTTTGCTCTTAGTTCCAATCACTTCGAGATTGGACGCATTCAAGGAAGACAATTCGCAGCGTTGCTGCCCCGAGGCGGCTCTGTTTTGTACATTGAAGGACCTTCACAGAGTTCCTCGGCCCAGGAACGCGAGTCCGGAATGCTGGAGACGAAACCGCCGAACATTGAAGTGAAGATGCTAAGGGCACACTGGACAGAGGAAAGTGCCTTGCGAGCGGTGCGTTCCTGGCTGAAAATGGCCACCTCACAAAGCGCGTCAATTAGTCTGGTCGGCGCGCAGGACGACTCGATGGCCATGGGAGCTCGCAAAGCTTTTCAGGAGATTACCAACGAAGCCGAGCGGTCGCGATGGCTGAGTTTACCGTTTACCGGATGTGATGGTCAGCCGGCGACGGGCCAAGCCTGGGTACGCGAAAAATGGCTCATGGCGACGATCCACATTCCACCCCTTACGGGACAGGCGATGGAGATTCTCGCAAAAGCCAATCAAGACGGAACCCAACCGCCGGAGCATGCCTTTACCACGTCCTTCTCGTTTCCTCCCTGCGAATCATTGGTTCCGCGAAATCCATAAGCATCCACCCCATTGCTCACTCCGAAGCTGTGTACGCGCTGCTCCAAGAGCCAAAGGATCTCTTTTATTTGCGAAACTCAGCGCCTATGCGATGGCGATGCGCAAGCCGCACGGCGTGACCGATAACCATTTCGCAGCGAAACTCTCCAAGGTAAATGCCGAGCGATGAAATTCGTCAAGCCCGGCGGTTCCTGGCGGGACATCCCCATAAGCTGCGGCCCAGGGGATACAGCGCGCCCGTAAGTCAGACCACGCGAAGCGCTACAGGCGGCTGCGCAATCATGGCCTCGCCTTTTTTCACGCTCCAAACAATTTTCGCCCTTCGCGCGGATACCCACGAATCCTGGCCATCAAAGGAATCTCGGGCAAACTCTAAGCTATCCGATGAAATGTTTTCCAGGATTCACCTTATCAAGGTGAGCGATCAATTGCAGGCTGGCGTTAGGGCTAGGCAGACTGGTTAGCGAAGCCAGCGGCAGTTCGGATCAACCTTTGACCTGCTCTCTGTGATTCAACCCGGGGGGAGACAAATTATGGCGGAAAAGAACTTAGATGTGGCGATGTGGCGGCGATGGGTTTGGGAGAGATGAGCGACAATCTCGAAGGTTCCATGGGCGGGGCGGCTTCGACAATGACGCGATCATGGACTGATCAAATTTTGGACCGTTGTCAATCTCTATTGTGGCTCTCTGTCAAAACTCTAATGCGAAATCGGAATGCGCCGGGCGATCCGTGAAATGTTTCGTACGTTTCGTACTTATCCAGGTGAAGGGGTATGGCTGGCCCCCTGATACCCTGCACCGGCCGTAGGAGCAGTTGTGAAACATCGGCCAAGAAAAACAATTTCACCAGCCTGTTGTGACTACCAGACAACGCAAGATCAAGTTCAATAGCTACGGAGGGAATGACATGCTAGACACAAGCGAGAAAATCTTCACAGACATGCGCCTAAAGATCGTTGAGGTGCTAACGGAGGACTGGAGCAAGTACATCGAGACAGTGACGTCCGCTTACGACACTGCGTATAACAATGTTAAGGACCTGCTCGGAGAGACCCAGGCCGCGATCATTGAGCGCAAAAAGGCCCAGCAGGCGTTGATGGTTGGGGTTCTCACGGTTATCACCGGGGGCGTAGTCGGCGTCTTCGCCGAAAAGTTGGCAAAGGGACTGGTGCCAGAGGCAGAGGCTCTGGAGAGTACTGCGATAACGGTGACACAGAATCGCGTAATGGTTGAGGTGACGAAAGTAGCTCAGCAAGATCCCGTTCTGTTCAAGATTTTCAGAGACATCACAAAGGACGCGATGAAGAAAGGCGGCGACAAACTTACCGAATTGGGCTTAGATCAGTTTAAGGGTGAGGGTCGTTCGGCACCCTTCACGTCGAACGGATTAAGTGTAGCGGACTACCGAGACCTTTTGAATGATGGCATTACCGATAGGGCGAAGATTCTGACTACCTTCGCGACTCTCCTGTATCAGGCATCCGACTCCTTTACACCTGACACGGCGGAGAGTCTGAGAACGGGCATGCTGCAGAACGATTTCTTTGACGATACCAAGCGCAAACACATGAGAGACAAAAAATGGCTGATAGCTAAGGCTGAACTCGCGCTTTGGTGCGGATGGGCCTTGGGCAGGGATGAGGACTGGTGGGAAAAACAGGTTGCCATGGCAGATCACGGCCCTAGCATGTCTGAAGTGTGGGATTGGGACAAAGTGCGCAAACATCTCGTGGACCTTGGAATCCCCGAAGACAGCATAACCGTCTCTATGCATTTTGGTGCGCCGAGAAAAGGCTTGGACATGATCGGGTTCATGAAGTGGGTCAAGAGCAGTGATATGGTGCACACCTTATACGAAGGTATTCATACTGCCGGAGGGGACCCCCATCACTGGGCAATAACAAAAATGCAGGACGTAGTACAGATGGCCGTTGCTGCAGCATAAGGAGAGAACAAGAAACCTCAAGGCACTTGGTTATGCCGTACCGAACACTGTGCTGTTCTGGGTGAGCTTTCTCTCGTTCAGCCTTGGCCATCGAAACTCGTGAACCAAGAAGAGTGCCAGTTCGGTTTTGTTCGCGGCTGCTTCGATGAGCGTGGCGGCTGCAGCAGCTGCAGCGTGCAACAGTTGGTACCGGAGATTTCGAATCGCTGCGTCAGGTACTCGTCCGAACAAGGCCGACG
>DATNKA010001068.1:0-8225 GCA_035603655.1 Candidatus Acidiferrales bacterium
AAACTTCACCACGGCGCGTTTCTTAGGCAGTTCGATCTTCTCGATCTTGTCCAAGGCCTTGATCCGGCTCTGCACCTGGGCCGCCTTGGCGGCGTGCGTCCTGAAACGATCAATGAAGCGCTGCTCCTTGGCAAGCATGGACTGCTGCCGGGCAAATGCTGCCTGCTGATTGCTCTCTCGCACCGCCCTTTCGCGCTCGTAGAAGTCGTAGTCACCCGAGTAGGTGATGATTTCGCCGCCATCAATCTCTGCAATCTTTGAGACCAGACGATTCATGAACTCGCGGTCGTGCGAAGTCATCAGCAACGCGCCAGGAAATGACTTGAGGAACTGCTCCAGCCAGATGATGGATTCGATGTCGAGATGGTTCGTCGGTTCGTCCATCAGCAATACATCCGGCATTCCGAGCAGGACTCGCGCCAGCGCAACTCGCATTTTCCATCCGCCGGAGAGGGCGCCCACGTCGCCGTCAATCTGATCGTCTTTGAATCCCAGACCGTGGAGCACTTCACGGGTTTGCGATTCGAGCGCGTAACCGCCTAAATGCTCGTACTCCTCCTGCACGTGACCGAAGCGATCGAGGATGCGGTCCATGTCATCAGCCTTGTCAGGGTCGGACATTTCCCGCTGCAAGGCTTCGAGTTCGTGGTGCAGATCGCCGACGCGTCCGCTGCCTGCGATCGCTTCATCCAGGACCGAACGGCCCTGCATTTCCTCGACGTCCTGGCGAAAGTAGCCGATCGTCAACTTCTTGGGGTCTGAGACCGCGCCCTCGTCGGGAGTTTCCTCGCCGACGACCATCCGGAAGAGCGTTGTCTTGCCCGCCCCATTGGGACCGACCAGTCCGACTTTTTCGCCGGGATTCAACTGAAACGAAGCATCCACGAAGAGCAACTGCTTGCCATACTGCTTATTGATGTTTGAGAAAAAGATCATTTTGTTGAAGGAGCAACTCGCGGCACGGTGCCTCTTCCAGTGTAGCCCGGCCAGAAAATTTCCGGCCAAACGCTGGCACGTTGGATGTACAAGCTTTCAGGGCAAAGTGACCGAAGTTGAGGGGGCCCGGCCTTCAAACCACCGAAGCCACAACAGCCGAGGCACCCGCCCAGCACGATGCGGTATCTCGCAAAGGCGAAATCGAAGAAGGTCAGAGAAAACGTGAATGCGGTGTAGGCATGAGATAGAATCAACACGAACGCCGTGCTTATCCTCAAAAAGCTGCCGCCGGGGAGCATCTATTCCCAGATTACACAGGCTCCGGTCAGTCCAACCACACTTCCAACGAGCATCCCTGGTTTATTGAAAGTCGAAGCTCACGCGCCAATCCGAAAAGAGACTGATGGTGCGTCTGAATTCATCCCGGTAGATCTTAGGCCTTCGGATCGCAAGTGCGCGCGGAGTGATCTTATTTGCCACGACCGAGTCCTGCCCAATCTTCCAGGTTAGCTATGCAGGCACCATCGCGACGCCGGCCACCGCCGCCCGCCGGAGTTCGGCATCGGTTGTTGCCAAAGGCAAACGGAATCGCCTTGCCAATGCGAGATACGCCGCGTCGTAGCTCGTCAGACTGTGTTTTTGTGCGATGGCTGGCAATTCCAGAATTTCCGTTGGAACTTGCTGGGCGGCGTCAATGGGGAGGGCCCTTAGTCGCGTCAGAAAACCGTCGATTTGATCAAATGTAATCCGCTTCCGCCGGTAGGCCATGAGAAGGCCGTTGCCCACTTCATAGAACCACAGGATCGGAACCACTGCACGTTTGCTGGAAAGCTTGCCAGGACACTGAGGCCATACTGCCGACCGGACTCATCTTCCAAAAACCACTGGAGCGCCAACGACGCGTCCAGCACTAGATCACTCCCAGACGGTGACCCTCGTGAATCAGTTGCTTAACAGAGACGCCCTGCAAAGGAGTGCGGTTTTTCTCGACAAAGTTGAGCATTTCGCGCACGGCGTCATCGTGATGTCCGTTGTCGTCAGCGAGTGACGAGCGTACCCTTTCTCTAAGAGCATCGAGTGCCTTGGCAATCACTTCCTCTGCAGATCGAAAGTGACCTGACTTCAGCTCGTCGTTGACGATCTGTTCCTGCTCGGGAGTCAGATTGATATTCACGCGCGAACACTCCTGGTACCGACGATGAAATCATAGCAGTTTCCTGGCGATCAACGTGCCACAGAGCCCCACAGAGCCAAACCGGAAGAACGGGCGCACGAGGTTGGATTGTTTCCACACCAGTCTAAGCATGTCGATCGTTGGTTCCCGGAAGAGTGATGGTTGGGAAATGAAGGTCCTCGGACCTAATGGGTTTGAGAGGTCATACACTTTGGCAGGAAGTGCAGGAGTGCAGGAGAGCACTGTCCTTTGGTGATCGGGAACGCTCTTCTGAGATTGCTGCCTGCAAAGGCCCAGCATGCATGAAAGCATGAAAGCGATTTGCACCTTGCCGTGTTAGTGAAGGGGCCGATCCCCCACGGTTCAGCGTCGCCCCCGACAAAGTCATCGCAACAAAATATCAAGACGATAATCCTGCGAAAGGTGTCGAGATGACCCGGCCTCTATGTCCCTATCCGCAACAGGCGAAGTGGAGTGGCAAAGGCGCAACGTCGAACGCGCAAAACTGGTCGTGCCAAGTTCCGGCGCGTAAGCGTTAGAAGCACACTGGAGAATGCACCAACAACAAAATCTGCATCGAGGCACACCCCATGAGCGGACCTCCGTCCGAAAGCAGTCGCCGTGAATTTCTTCACAACACATTGACCTCAGGCATCGCGCTCGGCATTTCGCCATCGCTGCTTTCGGCACAGCCCGCCCGGCGAGTCGTCTTATTTCAAGAGTCGCCCAGCGATCCGTACGCCATCGTCGATCCCGAACTGGTGCCTATGCTCAAGGCATTGCCGAAACTGGACCTCAACAGCCAAACTCTCGCGTGGGTGCGGCAACAGGAAGTGCCTCCTTCACCAATTCCACTGCCTGCGCCGCAACCCTTTGAACGGCGCCTTCCGGGCCCGCCGGGCGCTCCCGAACTAAAGCTCACCATCCTCGATCCTTCGCCCGGAACAAAAAATCGTCCCGCATTTCTTCATACTCACGGCGGCGGCTACGTCGGTCGCAGCGCAGCTCTCGCCGTTCCTTTTCTGCAAACCGCCGCCCAGGCTTGTAACTGCCTTGTTGTCTCCGTAGACTACCGGCGCGCCCCCGAGACGCGCTTCCCCGGATCGCTCGAAGATAACTACACAGCATTACGCTGGCTCTACGCGAATGCAGACGCGTTGGGTGTGGACCGCAAACGCATCGCGATCGGCGGCGAAAGCGCAGGCGGAGGTCACGCCGCTATGCTCGCCATCGCTGCCCGCGACCGCAAAGAAATCCCCATCATGTTTCAATTGCTTATCTACCCCATGCTCGACGACCGCACCGGCAGCAGTCGGCCAGTTCCGCCGCATATTGGCGAATTCATCTGGACCGCGCATTCGAATATCTTTGGCTGGAGTTCGTTGCTCGGCGTACCTGCCGGCTCCGAGAAAGTTCCCGCCGGAGCAGTCCCCGCCCGCGTCGAAAATCTATCGGGACTTCCACCCACCTTTATCGTGGTCGGTGCGATCGATCTGTTTATCGACGAGGATATCGAATACGCCCGGCGCTTACTCGCGGCAGGAATTCCGACAGAGCTCCACGTCATTCCAGGCGCATATCATGGCTTTGATTTGCTGGTTCCCAATGCCAAAGTTACCACTCGCTTCACCGAATATTGGACAACCGCTCTCCGCCGGGCATTCGCCAATTCCTATCAATGATTGAGTGTCGTGACCTATTTTCCAGTGGGGGAGAGGGAGATTGACCTAGCTTACAGTTCTGAAGCTGGCCGGTGCTGCCGATCGCTGCCAAGGCAGCTGCTGAAATCGCACTATAAAAGGGCGCCCCTCTTGGGGTAGGTTGTCATCATTGCGTATGACCACCTACGAAAGGAGCACCCTCAATGATCGGTGAATAGAGTTCCTCGAGCTTGGCGGGCCAGAGATGCCGGGCAATATTGGTTGCTGAAGTTAAAAAACAGCCATTTCTGACTCATTGATGCTGCAAAAAAGCCCTATCCGGCACTAACCCGGAAAGGGTCAGGCTCATTCAGTTGGCTGCCCAGAAAATAATTGAAGAGATCAAGAACATTGCTCCAAAACAGATAGTCTTAAGCAAGAGCCAGTCGTTCGCTAACAATATCAGGAGGATAAAAATGCGAAAGATGAAAATGCGAAAAAAGATCATCGTGAGCGTCGCTGTGCTTGCCGCCGCAAGTATGGTTTCAGCGCAGGTTAGACGAGGCAACGGCATAGTTCCGGAATCGAGCATCGAGCGACCCGAGGACGTTGGCGTGAAGATGCACACCAACTACATTGTCTACGCTCCCGAAGGTGCGATCAAACCGCTCGCCAACCCTGGCGGCGAAACACCGGCGTCGTTGGGTTGTGTGTACGACGTTGTCTCCGCCCCGATCAGTGGCTGCCCGATTGCGACGACCTCGGAGGTCCCCACGGGAGGCAGCGGGGTAATCGTGATCGTGGATGCTTATGACTATCCGAGCGCCGCGGCTGACCTGGCAACCTTCTCGAGTGAGTTTGGCTTGCGCGCGCCAAACTTCACAGTGAAGTATGCCTCCGGCAGAAAGCCGGCGAATGCCTGTAGCTCAGGATGGGAAGGAGAGGAATCGCTGGACATCGAGTGGGCACACGCCATGGCACCGAATGCTCAGATCGTGCTGATGGAAGCGTCTTCCGCTTCCAACAGCGCGCTGTATGCCGCAGTGACGGCGGCCAACTCCTACATTGCCGCGCACGGTGGAAAGGGCGAAGTGTCGATGAGTTGGGGAGGCAGTGAAACCAGCAGCGAGACCAGTTCGGATCACTACTTCACACAGTCGGGCGTCGTATATTTCGCCTCCTCAGGTGATTCTCCGGGCGTCATTTATCCCAGCGCCTCGGTAAAGGTAGTCTCGGCTGGCGGCACGCAGGTGAACCGCAGCGGAGGAAAATACACGAACCAGACTGCGTGGAGCGATGGCGGAGGTGGCACCAGTGCATACGAATCCCGGCCGTCATTTCAGAGTGGGGTCTCCGGTGTAGTTGGTACCCACCGAGGCACGCCTGATCTGTCGTTTGATTCCAGCGGCCGGTCTCCCGTGGCCGTATACAACTCGAGCTGCTACGGCGGCTGGCTGGAGGTGTACGGCACGAGCGTGGCTTCACCATCGCTGGCGGGAATCATTAACAACGCCGGCACCTTCCACGCCAGCAGCAATGCTGAGAATACGGAAATTTACACCAATAAGAGCGACACTTCCGACTTTACCGACATCACTTCCGGTAGTTGCGGCACCCACAGCGCAAAAGCCGGTTATGACTTGTGTACGGGCGTAGGTGTGGACAAAGGATTATTCGGCAAGTAGCGTTATCTCTTCCGTAACGACCCGCTCCGGGCGAGGGACAGTTTTTATTGGAGGGCTGGCGTGAGAACGGTTCACACGAGCCAGAACTGCTCAGATTCGATTCCAGCTGGCGACCTCGATCTCGGATCGGCGCTCGTATTTTTTGAACACGGATTCGCGGGTCTAAACCTCTTCATGCTGCTCACTTTTGCATACGTAATGGTGAACTACTACGACAGCTCCAGTCCCGGATTTGGCTTTTCCATCATTAAAGGAAGGCAGCAAGAGCGACAAGGTAGATGCGCGCTTAATCAGAGCCACTGCTCACTGGGCGCTTTTTCAGTAGCTCAGAGACGCGGGCCTTAACGTCGTTAACGCGGAATTGCTGCCATTTCCCGGTTCCGGCCGGCAAACACAATTTCACGAACAATTTCGCCGCTTGGTTGACACCGGGGAGCTTCGAATTTCCTCCGGGAAGCCTGCGATTTTCACGCGCGGCACCCGAGATGTCCGTGAAGGCTATGCCTGAGAAGAACGACATCCAGACTCTCAAACTTGGCAACCTATAAACCTTGGCAGCTAGGCGACCACATCACCTCCGATCTCTTCAACCAGCCTCTTCCCGCTGCCCATTGACCATTCACGCCTCATTCAAGCTGATCCCCACTCCCGAGTTAGCGAAAAGTGCGCCGTGAAAGTCGCTGGACTTCGGCGGATGCAACTCCCGCCCGAAAACTGGTTCTCGATCCGATGGCAATCGAAGTCGGTTGTTCCTCGGTAACGAAAGACCCGTTTTCTATGAATTTCCCTGCGGGCCGCAGGCTGTCTCGGGATAGCGTCAGTCACGGTTCAGATTCCGAGGCTCAGCTCGGAAGAAGCATTTATGATTGCGAATACCGTCACTGAGAGGAAATCGCCCCAAATAGGGGAGGTACGTGATCACGCACGAGGAACGCATCCGGCAGAGCTTTGCGAAGCAGGCCTTCATGTCAACTCTAGGGGCAGAACTTACAGCAGTGGTTCAAGGTGGTGTGGAGATTCGCCTGCCATTTTCGCCGAATCTTACGCAACAAAACAAATACCTGCACGCAGGTGCGATCACTGCGGTGCTGGATTCTGCTTGCGGTTATGCCGCCTTAACCGTGGCACCAGACGATAAAGAGGTCCTCACCGTGGAGCTAAAGGTGAACCTCCTAGCACCCGCTGCGGGCGAGGTCTTCGTGGTTAGGGCGCAAGTGAAGAAAGCAGGGCGGACGCTGACAGTTTGTACGGCGGATGCCTTTGCCATCAATGGCGGCAAAGAGAAGGCGGTCGCAACCATGCTGGCCACAATCATGGCTGTGCCGATAACGCCCGCGAAATAGTACGAGAGCCCCGGATATGTAGCTATGCTGCGACGAACTGCTTTGCCGGAACTCTAGGTCGTGACTCAACTGTTGTGAAATGGCGATTGCGCTCATTGACCTCTGACACTTCCCACCAGGGTTTCTACTTTTTATCGAGTGAGTGGGGAAACCTCATGTAATCCAGCAGTGTGTGGATTCTGTTTTGTATTTGCTCTCTTTCGGTCACGCTGACTTCTGATCCGTCGTCCCACTTCGTCAAGTGCATGGGATCGAGAGCGAAATGAAGCCCCCATCGGCGTCGCGCCCCCTCCGCAATGAGGCTTTGTTCGCCGACGCATGTGACCGACCTGCCGCCTTCCGAATAGCGCAGTTTGCGACCCCGAGGTAGGCTCCCGACAAAGGCAACCTCGTATCCCTCATCGCTACGCACCCCTCGCGGAAACCATCTTTTGTGAAGAGCCACGGCTCCCCATCATAACTGATGAAAAATCTCTATAGCACGTTTTGACCCCGACAAAGGCGAAGAGAAGGGCAAAGTTGTGAGAACGCCTGATAACAGCAATCGACCGTGGAGCGTACAATTGATGCGCCTCGATCACGGGAAAGCAAGATGATGCAGTGCTCGAATTGCCAATCTCAAGTTACGTTTCAGAAAGAACTTTTTCGGGGATCGCGCTGTAAAGAGTGCGGCTCGATTTTGCTCATTTCCGCCCCATACAGCCGGGTTCTGGTTGCCTTCGCCATCATTGCAGCAGAGGCGCTACTGTGGATAGGCAATGTCCGAAAGTTGTTCTATCCCGCTTTCGGCGTATAGTTCGGCCTCTTTGCATCGCTATTACTTGGATTTCCGGTTGCGTTTCTCATACTTACCGGAATTGTGCGAACCATCCCGCGCTTCATATCGCCACGCTTGGTCAGTCGGCGCACGAGCATGGTCACCACTCTCGGACTCATTCCATAGCACTGCTGTTAGTTGGCGAAATAGTGCGCCGTGAAAGGCGCTGGACTACAGCGGGTGCAACTCCCGCCCGGGAACTGGTTCGCTCCACCCGGTAGCAATCGAGGCGGCAGCGGAGGCAACAAAGCTGTCGGACTCTCGGTGTAAAGGGTCGCTTGGCGACTCCGCGAGCGTGCAGGCCGTAACGTGTTAGCGCCGGGGATGTACTCGTTTCAGCCAGATCATCCGGAGGTTCCGACTTCCCTGCCCTTGAACCGTAATGAGGGCAATGCTCACGGAGCGAACGTCACCTGCTGGTAGGGCTCGCCCTTGTGGTGACGGCTGAGCTCAATCGTCACCTTCCGATCAAGCCGTTTCAGAAAATCGAGCAGCTTGTCTGTCGTGCAGCGGCTGAAATGCCCGTTCATCAAGTGCGACACATCGGGCTGCGCAATCCCCAAGACATCTGCGATCTCGCGCTGTTTTAGATCCTTGTCTTCGAGGATAGAGTTGCGTATCTTTCTGCTG
>DATNKA010001069.1:0-6936 GCA_035603655.1 Candidatus Acidiferrales bacterium
GCGGAGGTGGCGGAAACTTCGGCGTGGTGACCTCGTTCCTGTTCCGGGCGCATCCCGTCCGGATAGTTTGTGCCGGTCCGATGTTGTGGGACCTGGACCAGGCGGCCGATATCATGAAGTGGTATCGCGAATTTATCGTTCAAGCGCCGGAAGAGATCAACGGTTTCTTTGCATTTCTTACAGTTCCCCCCGGCCCGCCTTTCCCGGAGGCTCTGCACTTCAAGAAGATGTGTGGTCTGGTCTGGTGCTGCAATGGAGAGTTGGAGCGAGCGAACGAGATTCTCGCGCCGCTGCGGAGCTTCCGGCGTCCCGCCTTCGAATTTTTCTCTCCCATGCCATTCCCCATGTTGCAGGGCATGTTTGACGGCCTTTATACGCCCGGCTTGCAGTGGTACTGGAAGGCGGACTTCGTGAACGAGTTGGGTGACGAGGCCATCGCTCTCCACATAAAACATGGCTCGGCATTGCCCACGCTGCACTCCACGATGCATCTGTATCCCATTAACGGGGCCACGCGTAAGGTGGGCAACAAGGACACCCCGTGGAGCTATCGCGATGCTACTTGGAGCGAGGTGATTGTCGGCGTGGATCCAGATCCGGGCAACAAGGATCACATTACCACTTGGGCCAAACACTACTGGGAGGCGCTACATCCCTACGGGGCCGGCGGTGCGTACGTGAACTTCATGATGGAAGGTGAAGGTGAAGACCGCATTCGTGCGACGTACCGCAATAATTACGCGAGGCTCGCCCAGGTAAAAGCGAAGTATGATCCAAGTAATTTCTTTCGCGTCAATCAGAATATCCGGCCGGAGGCGGGCGCAATGGCCTCCGTCTGATTTGGCTAGCAGCCGAGCGCCATCACAACAACAGCGCGCCACGCTGGCAGCAATTGGTCGAAATTCGAGTGGACGGGGGCGGGGTGCCATCCAACCCGGAAGGCTCACTGTCGGTCAGGGACCGGGCATTCCTGGTGGATGATTGCCGACCAGCCGACTTCCGAACTGTGACCGACGGTTAGAACGGGATTACTTCCGGATTGCGGCGATGACTGATCTGAAGTGGACCGCTTGCTTTCGGCACCAGGTTATTCTGCTCAACACAAATCTTTTCGCGGGATTGGTGAATGGGTCCACGGAAAAAAACCATGACACAGCGGTTACGGCGACATCGCCCGGGATTGGATTTACACGGCATACCCTCAAAATCTGCGACTTGTGGGCCTGGCTCTCATCCATACAACCGGTCCCGTCTAGCGTGGTTAGCGCGACCCTCTCATGCCTTTCTGCCAACGTGCCGGAAACAATGAGGAGAACCTGTCTGATGCGAGCTTTCATAACGGCATTGCTGGTGGCACTCGCAGTCACTGGCGCCCAAGCCCATCAACTCACGGCCGGCGCCCCCCCATCGGGGCGGTCTGCGCCGGATCCAGCCCCTAGCCCTGCGGCGATGATCGCGCGCGCGAAGGGGCTCGAGCTGAACACTCCGTACGTCCCTCCACCCGGGGATCCGCTGGTTCACTACGCGGCCGGGTTCGCCAAAGTAATATGTTCCGCCGTATTCATCACAGGACTCGATCCCGAGTTCGCCTCAGAGAACGTCGGCTACTTCACTGCGCCATACGAGGTGCGCGCAAAACTCGGGAAGCCCATTGTCGATCGGCAGCTTAAACAGGTGCACGTCGCTGTGCCCGGCGGGGTGACGCGCACGGCCGTTTACCTCGGCGATCAAGGATGCGTGACACTCCCGATCGGCAAGGCCTCTGTCGACTTCGAGCCCATCAAGCTGAAGACGACCTTGCCCGATGCTTCCACGCAGGCTTGGCCGATGGGCGATGTGCTGACGGACGAACCGCTTCCCCCCGAACTCAACATGGCGAAGGTGACGGAGGCGGTGGACGCGGCATTCGATCCGCCGGAGGGGAAGACGGCCGCCTTCGTGGTGATCTGGAAGGGACGGCTAATCGCCGAGCGGTACGCACCTGGAATCACGGCGCAGACGCCGCTCGAGAGTTGGTCGATGGGCAAGAGCGTAACCGCCACCCTGATGGGTGTACTGCTCCAGCAGGGCGCCTACGAGCTGTGGCAGCCGGCGCCCATCCCGGAGTGGCAGGAGGGGAAGGACCTGCGGTCGGAAATCCGCATTGCCGATCTCCTGCACATGTCGAGCGGGCTTCGCATCAAGGCGCTCGAGGACCCCGATTTCGATCCCGCCGGCACCTACCCCGACCACCTCTACCTGTACACCGGCAGCGTGGACTCTTTCCACTACGCGGCCACGCGGCCGCTGCAATGGCTTCCGGGGAAAGTGGGGCGTTACCGCAACACCGACCCAGTCTTGACGAACTACTTGATCCGCCTGGCAGTGGAGAAGCGCGGCGAGGAATACCTTTCATTTCCGCGGCGCGCCTTGTTCGACAAGCTCGGAATGCGCAGCATGGTGCTGGAGACGGATCCGTTCGGTAACTTCCTAAGCCAGGGCTATGAATTCGCGTCGGCGCGGGATTGGGCCCGACTGGGCATTCTCTATCTTCAGGACGGCGTGTGGAGCGGAGAGCGGATCCTGCCCGAGAACTTTGTGAAGTTCGTCAGCACGCTGGCGCCGGCCTGGGTCGCCGATCACAACCCGGTTTACGGCGGCTTCTTCTGGATCAACGGCGACGGCTCCTACCCGGTACCGAGGAGCGCTTACTTCATGTCGGGTGCCGGCGGGCAAAAGACGATGATTATTTCATCTCACGACCTCGTCGTTGTACGGCTAGGGCACTTCAAAGGTGCGGATGAGGGCGTGAAAAGCTTCAAGAAGTCTCTTGCGCTGCTGATGGAGGCAGTCCCTCCCAGCAAGTGAGCGGGAGCACCTGGAGCGCGATGCTGCGTGGTGGCGTTGGGCATTGGTTGCTCTCGGCCAGAACGGGCGGGGCTCGTCGTTCAACCTAGTAGTCGAGATAAACGGGCGTTCTTTAACAAACGGGACGCTAACGGACGGCGGGAACACGAGCGTTCCCGCTTGCAAAGCGGAAGTTGCCGAATAACGGGCTTGACCGGAAGTGATCATTCTGGACGAAGGAACGAAGACTAGCCGCCTTAGAGTCTGGTGATAAATGGCGAAGCCACGCTGGCTCGCGGATTCAATCTGTCAACTGTGTGTGTTTCCTCTGACACTTACGTTCCACCAGCGCAACCATTGCTGGATGCTCTCCGTGCGCTTTCCATTGTGAGCTTCGCCGGTTAGCTCCAATGACCGGGACACCGTAGCCCGGGTAGTTGCCAGAGTTTGCTGGACGTTTACCCCGTCGCGGGCGCAGCAGTAGTAGTAATAATAATAAGGAGAGGTTCGCTCGCCACGTCTACAGCACCCTCGCACCATTCCGTGACTGTCCCGCTGCGATGTGCTGCGCGGTTCGGATTGATCCTTGCGATTGCCCACTCGAGGAGGAAAGTATCCGCACGGTGATAGCGACCGCAGGAATCAGGTATGCGAATGTCACCCAAACCCACATCAGCGCGCCTGCACATTCCTGGTCCTGAAGCGAGGCCATACTGAACAGCTGGGGCGTGGCACGATAGTAGGGATAGACGAGCCGATTACAGAACACCAGGAATGCAGAAAGAATGTCGCAGGGCAGGGTGGCGAGGAAGAGGTACAAAGCCATCGACCACCGAGGTGACTTCGTCACATACGGCGAAGACTGCACGACGGGACACCAGAACAAAAAGCCAGCCGCTAGAAAAGACAGGTCTTCCAAGTCATGAACCCAGTAAGAGGTCATGCCCCACTGAAACGCAACGGGAAGATGCCACCCGATTACGGCCACCGTTCCCGCCAGCCAGCACAACCGAGGATGCATAAGACAGCGTTCGAGCCATCGTGCTGGCGGCCCGCCAATGGGGGCAGCGCTCGTAATGAAGAGCTTCGGTAAGCCGCACGCCAGTGGAAACGCAGGCGCTCCCGCTAGAACCAGCGGAGCCGCAATCGTCATCAACAGAAGGTGCTTCAGCATGTGAATCGTGAGTGACTGATGATCGAGTGCGGCGAGCGGAGACGCGACCGCAGTCCACACCGAGACCAGACCACCCATAAACGCAGCGAGCCGCCAACCCGGAATTAGGTTGGGAAAAGCATTTCGAAGAGAAAGCCAACCGCGCAAATAAACCACTGCCGCGACCGCCGCCAGTGTGGATGTGACGGCGAACGGGAGCGACCACGACTGCACGTGGGCATGGGACTCGAACATGGCTAGGTTTACCGTGGAGGGACCTCGCTTGCGCCGAGCGCCACGGCTTGAGAGGCGTTGCGTGCTGGCTTTTGATTTGGCGGATGCAGTGTTTCGAGGAATGCCACCAGTGCAGTTGTTTCCGCCGGACTGAGATTCTTTCCATACGCCGGCATATTTCCGCCTCCCTGAATCACCTGGCGAATAAGTTGATCTTCGGTAAGGCGCAGAGCAACCTTATCGAGCGCCGGCCCGCGCTGACCTCCTTTGTCATCCAGCGAATGACAGTTGTGACACTGCTTCGCCTGGAAAACGAGGGCGCCATGGCGCTCCAACGCCGTCCGGCCGTTCAGGAATTCAGACGGAATCGGCTGACTGCTCCAGGCATCCATCACCGGGCTCCAAGGCGTATGTTCAGCCAGATGAGTCAGAGTGCCGAGGCCTACGGCGACCAGCAAAATCGTGAGGACAGCAATGGGCCTGCGTTTCCAGCTCTTCTCACCTTCGCCTGCCACAAATGGAAGCGCCAGCAGGATAAGGATTCCGATGACGGGACCAATCAGAAGGATGGGCGTCTCAGCCGAGGGAGGAAGGAACGAGAGCAGAGCATACAGCCACAAGAAGAAAAAATCGGGACGTGGGGCGGTCTGAATAATCGTCGGATCTGGTTGGCCGCCGGGACCAAAGGGACCAAAATGAACCGCACAAACAGCAATTGCAATAAGAATGAACCCGGAGAACAAAATGTCTTTCCACACTGCCTCGGGTACGAACGGCACACCCTGCTTGTGCGTGAGTTCGCGATATTCCTGCATGTACGTGGCGCGCCGAACGATGCGTCCCGGCATGGGCCACTCGTTGATTCCCAGTTTCAGCACCATGAGCAGATGCACAGCGACAAAAGCAATCAATAGTCCGGGGACAACAAAAACATGCAGCGCAAAGAATCGCGAAAGCGTTGCACCTGCGATGATTGGGCCGCCGAGCATCAGGCTCACAGCCCAAGGTCCGATCACCGGGACCCGGCTTGCGATCGAGGCCCCGATGCCTAATCCCCAGTAAGCATCCTGGTCAAATCTCAACACCTGTCCGGTAAAGGCCATGCCAAGCGTCACGAGCAAAAGAAAGACGCCAACGATCCACGTCAGTTCTCTCGGAAACTTATACGCACCAAAGAGAAAGACCTGCACCATGTGGATCAGCACAATCGCAACCATGAAATTCGAGCCCCACCCGTGCAGAGCTCGGATGAACCAACCCAGGGAAACGCCGTGATTGAGTGTCTGGAGGCTGTTCCACGCCTCTCCTGCGGAAGGCACGTAGATCAGAGCAAGCAGTATGCCGGTAACAATCTGGAGCATGAAACATGTGAGTGCGGCGCTGCCGAAGACATAGAACCAACTTGCCGTCTCGCGCGGAACGGGATGCTCGGCGGTTTCGCGAATCGGCGCGCTCAATTGCAGCCGCAGATCGAACCAGTCGCCGATTTTTTTGATCAGGCGCATCTCGTCTTCCCTCCCGTCTCATTTGCAACGGGCTGACCGGGAGTCGGCATTTCGCCAGCCTTAATGAGAAGTTTTCCGTTTTCAATTTTGTAGCTGTACTGGAACAATCCGCGCTCAGGAGGGCCCGAGGCCCGCGAGCCATCCTGGTAGTAAGCGCCACCATGGCACGGACACATGAAGAGGTTCGACTGGGCGAACCAGCGAACGGGGCAGCCAAGGTGCGCACAGTTGATGGCAAAGACCTGGAATTTCTGATCATCAACATTTCGAACCCAGCACGCGATATCGCCGGTCTCTCCGTCCCAGGCATTGACCACGGGATTCTTGTAGGTGGCGAGCCGGGTTTGACCGGCGGGAAACTGTTCTAGTCCGCCGAGAGAGAGCCACGACTGGTATCCAAACCTCTTTTCTCGAGTCACCGGCGAAAGGAGATAGCGCACGATCGGCACGGCTAAAGCCGCTCCGACGATACCATTGAGAAACATACCCAGTTTCACAAGAGCCGCGCGTCTGGAAATTCCGTTCTCGGTGCTCATCGAGATCCTCCATTGGCCGGATTGATCGCAGCAGTCGAGTACGGCTGGCCCGGGAACTTTGGCCGTTGACTCGAAAGCCACGCCACCACATCAGAAATATCTTGCGGCGACATGGGCCGGCCCTCGACGTCGCCGCGCCAATCCGGCGCACCCAACTCGGGCCGGCCTGCAATCACGATGGTTCGAAGTTGCTGGTCGCTCACCAATGCAAGGTACGAACCATCTACGATCGAGCTGGCCTTGCTCCCTCCGCGGCCGTCCGCTCCATGACAGGAAGAACAATAGGTCCGATACGCATTGGCACCGCGTTGCGCATCGCCGGGAGCCTGCGCCGCATAGGCCGGCGCAGTCGTTCCGCGGAGAGCCTGGGGCTTCGCCCACGATCGAATTCCGCGCACCAGAGCATCGATCTGCTTGTCGGTAAGCATTCCACCTGCACTCTGCGCAAAAGCGGGCATGGGCGTACCTGGCACTCCGTTCGCTGCCGTGTGACGAATGACGTCGTCGTCGGCAATGGCGAGAAAAGTGGGATTCGCCAAGGACATAGCTGCTCCCCCGCTGCCTTCCACGCCATGGCAGCCTGCGCAGTTCTGGCCATAGAGCACATCAAAATTCACCATCTGATCTGGCGGAACATCGGCCGAGTTCGGTGCAGGACGGCCAGATGAGTTGCTACAGGCAA